>JAZUCR010000223.1:0-2020 GCA_045639225.1 Victivallales bacterium | reverse complement strand
ATAAAGTTTTTCGAGCCCGGAGCGGTCTTCCGGTTTTCCGCAGAATTTCCGCCATGAAGCCAGCATCCGGGAATAACGGAAAAACCCGGCGTCCAGCCGAATCTTTTTCTCATAACCGGAAATATCCGGATCGCGGAGAATCCTCTGCGCCGCGGACCGGAATTCCTGGACTGCACGCACGGGATAATCCGCCTTGAAATCCATGGTAAGCAGCGTTTCGACCGCCGCGGCGAAGACCGGAAACATCTCCTTGACGATCAGCCAGTCGGCGCCGAACCCGGGACCGCTGCTGTGGTGGTATTGGCCGGACGGCATGTAAAGCCAGTTCATCGGAAGGTTGACCGCAGGATCGGAAGGAAAGGTGTCGTCGCTGAGCGTGCCGCAGATCTCTTTCCAGGTGAGTGACGGCAGAAATTTATGATACCAGTCGCGGTAGAACCAGTCTCCGAAGAAGGGATTACAGGCCGGCGAACGTCGGAATATGATTTCCCGGAGGAAATGGCAGAAACTGTCCAGGTTCAGGCCGCCGAACATCCGGTGCCGGGTTCCAAGGGATTGAAAATATGCGGAAAAACCGTAGAGTTCCATGGAGAAGATCACGCGGAGGGTTTTTTTCAGTTTCACGCGGCGGGAAGTGATGATGCGTCCGAGTTCGCAGGCGGCGGCAAAGCCAAGAGCGTCGTCGGCGACAAAAGGTTCATAGAGGTGAGCGAGCAATGCGTATTCTTCCCTGCTTTCGCCGGGAATGATTGCGGTGACGGTATAAATGCTGCCGTTGTAAATCCGGGCGCGGATTTCCCCGCGGACGGTGACTTTCCCTTTTTCCATCAAGACAAGCAGTTTTTTTGCGCGCCGCGGCGATATGGAAAAGACCGGGAGGCGCGGCGCTTCCTTCGGATGGTACCAGCCGTTGACGCCTTGTCCGTTGAACCAGTATACATCATCGGGGGAAATTTCGCTGACCGAAAAATCGGTTGCGACCAGTCCCGCGGCTCCGGCCTGGGCAAGACGCCGGTAGCGCTGCCCGTCCAGGTCGCTGCCGTGCCCGGTAATGAAAATCCATTTTCCCCGAACTTTTTCCGACGAAAAATCGTGGAGGGAGTCGCCATTGACGATTTCAGCGGTGATTCCGCCGCGCGGAGTCGGAGCTGAATAGGTGGTCGCTTCGAGCGGATTCCGGTCCGTGTCCGCAAGCAGGCTGTCCGGTTCCGGGACTTCCGGGGAAAGGATTTTCAATGTGGAACGTCCGGTCAGTTCCCAAGCTTCCGGCATGATACAGTCGAACGCGGCGGTTTTGCCGTCCGCCGGATGGGTGAACCGTTCGATTTTCCTGAAACCCGCTTCTTTGAGCTTGCCCATGCACCAGCGGGTGGAGCGGTCATAAGCGTCATAGGAGCCGCGGCGCTCGAATTCATTCAGAGTCAGGGCGCAATCCTGCAGAAGATCCAGAGAAAAGCATTTGCGGACCGCTTCGATCCGCGGATGGGAAAACATTTTGTTTCCTTCTGTCACTTCATTTTTTTGCAGTGGAGCCATGAACAGTTCCCGATATTTTCTTTTTTTCTTTTTCGCGCTTGCATTTTTTTCTGTTGATGATAAATTACAGTGAAAATCACGAAAATCAATTGCATAAATTTGTTGTTTTGCGACAAAAAACGGAAAAGCGGGAAAAATGAAATCAGAACAGCCGGACGGTCTTCCATTTGAAGAAAAAATCTCAAGCACGGAATTGTTTGAAAACCATCACTGGAAGCAGAATCTGCTGAATTCCATGTCGTCGTACAATCCGCTGATCAATGTATCCGACATCAGCGATATTCAATGCCAGCCTGGGGGAGAACGGCCGCTGACGCCATCGAAAAATGACGGCTGGGCCTTCATTCTGATTCTGGCAGGGAAAGGGAAGATGGATAGAGAACCGGGGCGCAAGTTCAAACCCGGCGAGCTGCTGATCATTCCGCCGAAGGTGAGGATCAGCTTTCAGGTGCTGGAAGGGCCGTGCCATGTCTGCCGTTTTCTG
>JAZUCR010000222.1:0-3637 GCA_045639225.1 Victivallales bacterium | reverse complement strand
TCTCCGCTCTTCGAGCTATGGAGGACACGAAGAGGAAACCCGGAGATCTCGTGCCGGCGGGTGCGCGATTTCCCCAGTATTCCTAGTATTCCTAGAAAGTTCGGGAGCGAAAAACATGGCATGGCACAAGATTCCGAAGGGCTGGCGCTTTGTCGGACAGGTCGGACTCGTCGGACAATCGCGCACTACTGGTTGTGACGCGAGATAACAGCCTTTCATTTCGCTTTCAGGCGGATCTCCGGCGGGAGCGTGAATAAGTCCGGTTCGGATTTCGCCTGCTGCAGGGCTGTCGCGATCGGCGGCGCCGAATGGATGAACCAATTGGACATGGCTTGTCTTTGGTGTTCTTCCAGTTCCAGCCTCGAACGATAGGCGAAACTGGCCGCGCTGCCCGGCAGATTCAGCAGACGGTTCGGATTGATGATCCCCACCGACGGAAAATAACGGCCGAATTCCTGTTTCCAGCACGCTTCCGCATAACCGTAATGCGTGCAGCAGAAACATAAATAAAGTTTTTGCGGTTTGTTTTTCAGCAGCTGATCCGCTTTTTCCGCATATCCGGCGATCCATTGGCGGACTTCCGGCGCGGCGGGATCTTTTTCGATCAGCTTGGCCAGTCCGGGACAGGCCAGCGAATGGATCCGTTCCTCCGCTATGCCGTTGGCGCGCAGCGCATCGGAATACACGCCGGAGGACACCGTCGTGGCGGTCCCGAGAATCAGCAGATGCGAATCGGGATCGGCCTGCGCCGCCGCGGTCATCCCTTTGACGGCCTCATCGATGATGCCCATGACCGGGAACGACGGCTGATAATGGGCGGAGAGTTTCCGCCAGACGATGGAGAGGGTATTGCAGGCGATCATGCACAGGGCAGGGGAGAACCGTTCCATGCTTTCCAGCACGGCTTGGAACACTGCTTCCTGCATGGCGCTGTCGGCGAGATCGTTATAGCCGAATTTCGGATCGGGCCAGCCGTTGATGTAGATCATCTCCCATTCCGCCGGTTCCTTTTTTCGGAAAAACGGAGCAGCGATATCCAGACCGCCCAGTCCCGAATCGCAGAGGATCAGTTTTTTCATGCCTGCAGCCTTTCATTGAAATAAGCGTCGACCAGTTTGACCAGTTCGGGATCGGCGTTTTCGATGGTATCGTCGGCAATGCGGGTGAGACCGTCGGTCCAGTGCATCCGGTGCTGCATGCACTGGACGCGGTTGCGGAGCATGGCGGCGCCTTTGCGCGGCATATTGCGCATCGTATCCAGAATCTTCTCCAGTTCGGCACAATATCCTTTGAGCCCATACCAGGCGAGACATGCTTCCCAGGCCCGTTTCGCGTTTTCCGGCGTTTTCAGCGGTTCGGAAATCCGGCCGAACAGGGTATCGAATTCGGCTTTCTCCTGCGGTGTGAGCATACGCACTCCGTTGGTTCCGATCCGGTAGGGCAGGGGTTCGGCATGCCGGATCCCGTCCTGTCCGATCTCGATTTCCAGCAGATAACCGGTTTTGCGGTGAAGCAGCTGATTGTCCTGGAAAAAGACGAAATTTCCAAGGCTGAAATAAGCGGGAACGGAACCGAAACGGGTCATTCCCTGCGGCACATGCACATGATGGCCGGCGATCAGATCGGCACCCGCGGCGGCCAGCTTGGCGAAGGTATCGTAAACATACATCGGCGGGAAGGGATAATATTCCAGTCCGCAATGCACAATGACGATGACAGCATGATATTTACCGGAAGCTTTGGCTTCCCTGATTTTGCGGCAGACCGCCTCGGGATCCCACGGTGCCACGCCCGCCCGGTTTTCCGTTGCTGCCATCATGTCCTCGCCTTCGGAGAAATTGAAAACGGCGGTCCGGATGCCGTTCTTTTCGATGATCAGCGGTTTTTGCGCTTCGGGAAGGGTCCCGGCGCCGACTCTGGCAATGTCCGCTCCGTCGAGCATGGAACAGGTTTGGCGATATCCTTCCGGACCGGTGTCGAAGGTGTGATTGTTGGCGAGGGTGACCGCCTCGAACGGGACGCAGGTGAGGACGGGCAGATGTTCCGGTTTGCCGGTGAACGCGGCGCCGCTTTTGACGATGAATTCGGTACCGGCCAGCGGGGATTCGAGATTGACGATGCGGTAATCGGCCTGACGCAGTCGCGGCAGCAGGTCGCCGTAAATGGATGCCGGATCCTGTTCGATGATCGGGGCAAAGTTCCGGATCGGCGCCAGATCGCCGGCTATGGTCAGTTTCAGCGTGGTCATGAAGTTTCCTCCAGATTGAAATATGGTCAGACACTTTCCCGGCGGATGAACCGGGTTTTGAAATGAAGACACTGCCGTTCATTTTGCGGCGAACGGACCAGTTCGGAGATCGCCGCGGTCATTTCCTCGGTCGGATGCGCCACTGTGCTCAGCGAAGGACAGGAATAGGCGTCCCAGTATTCATCGTCGAATCCGATGACCGCGATATCCTGCGGGATCCGGATGCCGTTTTTCCAGCAGTATTTGAGGAATCCGAACGCCATGCGGTCGGTGTCGAAGAAAACCGCGTCATACTGTTTTTCGATGAGTTCGGAGCCGATCCGGAAACCGTCTTCGAAATTGCTCGGCAGCCGGTAATGGTGATGGCTGATGGAGCGTCCGCTCAAATCCTGCAGAGCGGCATTGAAACCGAGGTCGCGGGTGGAAATGTCGCCGCAGCGGGCGAGCTTGGAACAGCCGTGTTCCAACAGGAACCGGATGCCGTCGTAAATGCCCGGCGCGCGGTCGATGATCATGCTGTGACCGAAATCCGTGGAGATGTCCACGAAGATGCACTGGAGCGGGAGTTTTTCCAGTATCTCATCCTGACGCCATTGGGGGTTCCAAGAAAAAAAGATCACGCTGGAAACGAGCCCGGTCCATTGGCGGAGCAGATTGCGCATGTCCTCGGCTTTTCCGGTGTTGATCCCGAACAGGGTGAAGAAACCGTCCCGTTCGAGTTTCAGCTGGAGCTGGTTGATTTTTCGGGAGGTGATCATGGCGCCGGATGGCTGACATTTTTCTCCGGTATTCGGGACCACGATGCCGACGAAATTATTCTGTTTGAGCCTCAGGTTCCGGGCGGCGATGTTGGGCGTGTAACCGATCTGCGCCGCGGCGGCGAGGACCAGCGCCCGTTTGTCTTCGCTCAATCCGGTGTCGCCGTGCAGGGCGCGGCTGACCGACCGGATGGAAATACCGGTCAGTTCGGATAGTTGTTTCAAAGTTGCGGCAGACATTTCCGGTTTCATCCTGTAATGATCAATGGTCGGCGGCGTCCTGCATCATATCGCGGAATTCTTCGGGTGAAAGATCTTCCAGCGCTTTGCCTCGTTTGGCCAGTTTTTCATTGAAACGGATCGCGGTTTCGGTCATACGTTCGTGCGTTTCTTCCGAACCGCCGACCATCACGAAATTATCCCCCTGGGTCAGTCTTTTGTGACCGTCCTTATTGTCCAGTCCGAGCCCCATCAACAGACTTTTCGGTTCCTTGCGGTTGCTTTTCATGACAATACTCCCGTGATGTTGCCGGAGGAAAGATAGATCTCCCTGGCAATGGGTTCGATTTTCAACAGTTTCCCGCGGAAACGGAATTTTTTACCGGAGGCTTTGTCGAGCTTGGCGAATTCG
>JAZUCR010000221.1:0-9239 GCA_045639225.1 Victivallales bacterium | reverse complement strand
TGCTTCTGCTTTTCCTCGATGGTCTTTTCCACATCCTGGGGTTCGATATTGACTGCTATGGTCAGGTTCTGGATCGAATTTTCCAACAGTTTTGACCCGTAAAACGGAACCATATCCGTTTTGGGAAAATCATGAAGGGTGAAAACATTGTGGAAATACCCGTCCGAAGTGAAACTGGCATGACCCGGATCTTTCAAGGTAATTCCCGCATACTCGCAGGAATAAATCTCCGACAGCCGACAGTCAAAGGCCGACACGTAATCAATATCCAGATCCAACGCAGATTTGTTGACTGCCCGGTAGTATTCCCGGAACAGGTCTATAAAGTCCAGCGGCCGGATCGGAAGTCCGAGAAACGCCTTCAGATCCGAACAGTCGTTGGCAAACGCCGAATATACCTCCCGTTCAAATACTGAATGTTCCCTGGGGGTCTCCGGAATGAAGCCGTTTTTCAGATACGGCGCCAGACTTCTGGCAAAATACACATCGACATACTCCCTCCGGAGCTGACGGGCGGAAATCTTGTCCCGCATCCGGTCATAAATTTTCCCTCGGATGTATTTGCTCCATTCGTCATGAGCAAGTTTCTCCGTATCCGCCCGGTAAGACGACAGGATATCCCGGTAATCGGCATCTCGGGTATAGCGGACCTGGATACGTTTGTCCAGCGTCTGCGAAGCCAGCCAGCCCGACAGACGCAGAAACAAATCGTTTTTCAGTCCGTTCCCGGCGTTGTTGAGATTGGGGATTTCCAGCCGGTATCCCTTGGAGGCATAACCTTTCGGGCTCAGATCACCGTAAATGATGAAACTGTCCGCCGGGTCTTCGGCCCGGACGATGAATCCGTCTGGGAGTTCAATCATGGCAGACTCCTTCCCGTTCCGGCTTGCGCATGAAACGCCCCTGCAGCTGTTCGTCCAGCCAGAACCAGAAATAGCCGCGGGGCTTGTCCGCGATGAATTTGCGGATGAATACGACGGAAAGGACCGGCGGGACGATCATGGCGATCCCGGACAGCAGAATATGGATCGGATAAGCTGCCGTGGCGAAAAAGACCCCTGCGCAGAGCCCTCCGAAAAACACATACACGGTATTGCCCCGGACACCAAACCCGAACAGTTTCACGACCGACGCCACCGCCTGCGCCGGATTGCGGGCGACGTTAATGGGTGAAGTATCATTCATGAGAACCGCCTCACAGATTGGGCGAAAAGTCCAGATCGACTTTCAGCACGTTTTTGAAAATGTAGTAAACCACCGCCAAAAACACGGGGATCAGCACCCCGGCCGCAACGGTCATCTTGCCTTTCCCGGAATCCTGACTCATCTGGTAGCCGCCGACCCCGATCAAAATCAGCGAGGTCAGCATGATCATGCCGATAATGAAATACCCGACATAACCGAGCCCGGACTGCAGCGAAACCTGCTGGATCGCCGCCTGCGCCCGGGCCGGCAGCGACAAAACCGCCAGCAAAGCAAGAATGATTTTATTCCTGCCCCATTTTGTTTTCTGATTCATTTCCTGTTCCTTTCTGATGCTGTTTTTTTAGATTCGATATTTGAGTATTAAAAACATATTTTTTCTTGTTTTTCTCCTTTCTCTTGCTTGAAAAATATGCTTTCAATGCTAAATTGTAGTCAAATATCGAATGTTCTGTATTTGAGTGTTAAGATAGCCGCGAAACCAAAAAATGTCAAGCGGACTTCTCAAAAAAATCGGAATTTTTTTCAAAAGGAAAGGTCGGAATCATGGAAAATGAACTTGAAAACACCCTCCGGGGACCGTCTCTGGAAACCCTGGAAAAACTCGAAGATTTCCTGCAAACCCGGATCATGGGACAGGAAAAAATCCTGACCCCGCTGTGCCAATGCCTCAAATACGGGTCATTCAATCTCAACACGCCCGGCCGTCCGCGCGGAACACTTTTCCTGCTCGGACCTACCGGCGTGGGAAAAACCGAATCCATCCGGTCCGCCGTGGAATTTCTGTATGGAAGTGATCGGAACTTCCTGCGCCTGGATATGTCGGAATTTTCCCGTCAGGCAGGCGAGGAAGCCTTGACCAACCTGATCGGCACGCCAGGCAGCAGGGACGGCGGTCGAATGGGGGCTTTTCTGGAGCAATACGATGAAGGGGTCATTCTCTATGATGAGATCGAAAAGTCCCATCCGGCGATTTTCACCATCCTGCTCCAGCAGCTTGACGCAGCCAGAATCACCCTCAGCAACAACAAGACTTATGACCTGAGCCGTTTTTTCATTGTAGCCACCAGCAATCTCGGCGCACAGATCTTCCAGAACATGAAGCATCTTTCCGAAAGACGCCTTCAGAAGAACCTGGAAATGCAGCTTAAAAACCGGTTCAGCCCCGAGTTCGTTGCACGATTCGGGAAATTCGGACATGAAATCCTGATCTTCCATCCGCTGGAACCCGAACACCTGCGTCTGATCGCCCGGAAATTCTATACCCTGCTGCTCCCTCAATACAAAAAAACGCATAATGTGGACATACAGGGATTTACAGCAGACGTGATCGAGGAGACTTTGCGGAGCATTGACAATACCCGGAACGGCGCCCGCGAACTCCGGAGCTGTATCGAACGGAAAATCCGGGAAACCGTCTTCGAGACGATCCGGCAGCATCTGCCGTCCACAGGAATTCTGGATGTCCGCCAGGATGCGCCCGAACAATTCCGGATCATACCCGAAACCGAGATAAAAGAGAAAGAGGTGATTTCATGTCGATCCTGAACGAAACGTTGCACGACTTCCGGTTTGAACCGGAAACAACCGATTTTCTGGAGCTGATTGCCGCCAAAACTCGAAAAACGCCGGAAAAGAAAGCCGTCATAGATGAACTCTACGGACTGATCCCGCCACTGGAAGTCTGCTGCCGGGACTGCCGAAACGAACAGGAACGCAACTGGGAAATCGAGCGTATTCTCCGCCTGGACTGCTCCTGGGATGATTTTTCACTGGAACTGTATAGCTCAGGCAATCAATTCCATGCCGGGAAAATCGCCCTTTACGGCAGAGAAACGGAACTGGAACTGACCGCACCGCTGAATCTGACGGTCGCCGGACAAATCCGGAACGATGCGGAAAAACGGCTCCAGCTCCTATCCAAAGCCTTCGGCAACATTCTGCTCCGCATGATGGGCGTCAGGAAAATGCTGACCGAGTTTCTTGCCGGGCTGGCAGAAAAAGAAATGAATGACACGGCACTGGAAATCATTGTCCGGCTGCTTTCAACCCGGCTTACAAGGGAAGAAACGGTCAACCAGGAGGTCTTTTTCCAACGGGCAACCGTCATGATCGCGGAAGTTCTGGCGTATCGGGCGGGTTTTCAGACTAAGAGCGCAGCTTACAAACAATTTGCCTCTGTCAGCGCCGCCAGGAAAAGCCATCGGATTTTCGATGAACTTCATCCGGTCCTCTGCCACATCTGGGGCTGTCTTGCCAACGCCGACCGGATGACTGAGGAACGGATCAGCAAAGGGAAATACTGCTACACGGAAACATACCATCCGGACGGCAGGATCGAGATCGGCGCGATCATCCCCGCACTCCCGACTGATGAAAGCACTTTGGAAGTCCGGTTTGGAAAAGACTGCTACAAACAAATTTTCAACTCATATGAAACCGCGGCGTATTTTCGTGCTGCCGCATTGCGGATGATTCAATCCTGAAAGGAGTCAGCATGGAACATTACCAAAACCTTCTGGAAAATCTGCACCACGAAGCAAACCACTATGCCGTGAAAGACGGTTTTGAATCGGAAATCCTGAGACGGGCGATCCTGTCCCGGATCAGGAATCTGAATATTCCCAAAGAGGTGCCGGAAAAACCGACCCGCTTTATGACTGCCGGCAAGACGGAGCGCTTAAGGACAGAATACTTTTACCTGGTCCGGGATATTTCCGGACAGACTGCTGCCGAGATGATCCTGCAGGAGCTTACGGAACGGACTCCGAAGTTTCTGCAGAATCTGATCGTCTCCGGCGCGGAATCCATCGGCCGGGAAATCGGAGGCGAATATGCGGGCAAACTCTATCCGGAACTGCGCAGACTGCAAATTGCCGGACTGGAAATTGAAGCCGAGGGGAAATCCCTGCCGGCACAGTCTCCCATCCGGAATTACGGCTTCACAGTGCTGAATTATTCCAACTGTCTGGATATCTCTCCAGTGGAAATTTCCGACGAACCTCCGGGACGGGAACTCTTCTATGACGGGATCAATGAACGGTTCATTGAAAAATTCGTCTTCCCGTCCGTGGAAGAAGCGGACATTCTGCACAATGCCTGGGAAATCCATCAGAAGAATCCGGACCGCAATCCGCCTCTTGCATACAGTTTCACCATCGAACGGGACGGAGAAGACGCCCCGGAAATCAGTTCCGTAGAACACGCCGATCCCTTTGCCCGGTCCCAGGAAAAAACTTTGGAGAATGGCATCCGGCTGGAAATCAAAGTGTTTCCCGATCCCCATCAGGCGTTTGCGGAACGGCGGAAATATCTCAAAGCAAACCGGGAGCGCAATAATCCCGCCCCGCTGCCGAAAAAGCCGCTGCCGGAAAAACGTCTTGCCGAACCACCCCCAAAAGTCAAAGGGAAAGCAGCTCCCGCCAGACAGAAAGCAAACATCGAAAAAGATTCCGAATCCAGACGAACAAACATACAAAACAGGAGGCCAAGATGAGCAAAAACACCAGCCTGCTTCTCGCCTGTATCGCAGGGGCAGCCTTGATTACCGGTATGACTTTCACTGAATATATTCTCGCTGACCTCTATGATTTCCATGATCTGGACCTGATCCTGGGAATGGAACTGATCCTGTGTGCCGGGATGCTGGGGCTTCTCATCATTCTGCTCTTCCCCCATCCAAGAGCCAGGAATGGAACTTACATTGTGCTGGAAATCAACCGATACGGAACTCCGGAGCTCATCCGGGAAATTCAGGAAGAGAACCTGGTATTTTGTTGCCGGAAAATGTTTTCGATGGAATACGATATCCTCCGGGATATGCAAACGCAAAAATCTGGCGGACGTTATATTGCATCTGTCAAATATCTGGATGAAGAAGCCAAATCGTTCTGCGCCCCGCTGAACCGGATCCCGACTCCCGCCGAAGCGGCAAAAATAATTGTGGAAAAATCTATTCCCGGCCGGATAAGGATTTTTCGCAATCCGTTTGAACTGGCGGAATGGATATCCGATCTGCCGGAAGACCTGAAAGCAGTGTATCAAGAAGCTTTGGAAGAATATTTACGGCAGAGGTTTCATATCCGAAAAATCCTCTAAAAAAATTTAATTCCTTACAAATTCCCCGGTCACTCCCCCGTGAACCGGGGAATTTTTTCAGATCAACACGGGAGGAACAATGATACGGGAACAGATTTACAAGAAGATGGAACAGGAAAAACTCATCATGTCGGATCGGTTCCGGCGACGGCTGGATCAGACCGGCCTTGCGGAGCTGACAGCCCGCTGGATCGGAGTCCTGGATCTGGTCAAAGAGCATCAGCCAAGGGTAAGGCGGGCGGAATGGATGGCAAGAATCTTGTGGAATCCCACCGCTTTGACTGTAGGCAAGGAAATCATGGATAACGAATTGCGGCGCAGGAAGCTGGCAGCGGAAGAGGATGAGCGGAAACGCCGGGAGGAAGCCGTTGAAAGGGAATTGTCGGAAAAGAAACTGGCATTCTGGCGCTCATGGTCACCGGAGGAAAAACGTAAAGTCATTGCAGGTTACATCAACAACATCGGCGGATGTTTTCAGAAATATGTGGAGAAAAACTGTCTGACCCGGCTGGAGAGCATGGACAACCGAACAGTATTGCTGTTTTTCTGGGGGGCGATTCCGCCGTTTTCCATCGTCAAAAAAGTGGAAGAAGAATTCCCGCAGGCTGCATGAGTTTTTTTTCAGGTATCCAAAAAAATTTTTTTATTGTCGGCACGGCGGTCAGAATGACCGTGCCGACACAAGAAAACAAAAAAAGAGAGGTAAGAAGATGAATCAGACCATTTACGATCTGGCAGATTCGGGAGGCACCATCCGGATCGCCATACAGAAGAAGAACGATGGAACTTACATCCTTGGCGTAAGCAACGGAAAAGCCGCATCGCTGATCTGTCAGGGCGACCGGGAAACCGTTGACCGGGAGTTTGAGAGCCGGCTGTCGGAATACCTGAAACAGATCAGAGAAGCTGCCATCGAAGCAAAACTGAAATCCGTGACGGATACTGAGGAACAGCCAAGCTCCAAACCGACAAAGAAATCCGGACCCAGTCCGGCCTCAACACCATCGGCATCCAAACAGCCGAATGAACAGCCCGAACTGGATTTTTTGTTTTAACCCCCAACGAAAGGAACAGCAAATGGACACTAACACCACCCCCGAAAAACGCATCTTCAACTTCAACGGTATGGTTCTGGAAGACCCCGATCCGTCAATGCCGCCGGAAAAGGTTCTGGAATTTTATGCCCCGCTCCATGCGGAACTCAACAATGCGAAACTGAAAGGGCCATCCATCGGAGCCGATGGGAAAAAGTCCTACAAGGTCGAGGTCCAAATTGGCAATCACAACTGAAAAAGAAAAGAGGCTGACATGGCGGGCATTGGAAAAGCGCTTTTCAGGAAAACGGAAGCGAAAAAGTTTTATCATGCAGGATTTCTCAAGCAAAAGTTCGGAAATCGCATCGAAACTGCTGAATGCGGTGGAAACCGCCAAACCGGCACCAATGCCGCCCCAGGTCTTGCCCCCGCTTATCTGAAATTGCCGTTGCTGAACTCGGTTCAGAAGATTATCTGCCAGTCGCAAGACATCCGGACACCTTGCCGGATACTGTCGGCACTGAATCGGATTTTTCCTCTGGACCGTTTCAGCACGAACAGGAACGATCCGGTTTCTCTGCTTACCCACTGTTTGCAGAAATGGCTGGAAAGTTTTATGCCGCCCGCCGTTCTGGATAAACTGGATCTTGAACTGGAGATATGTCCCGCATCCGATGCGGACACGGAACTTTTTGACGAACTCATGGAAGATGAATACCTGTTCCGTTTCGGTATCGGATGCTTCGTCAACCGATATTTCCCGCTGGAAGAAGTGATTGCCCAATACAATAAACTTGATCCACTGCTGGGAAAATATCTGCTGAAACTCCTGAGTGATTGTCCTCTGTCCATCGGCACTCCGGAAATGATATATGAATGCATCTCTTATACCTGTTGGTGCGGTGAAAACGATGATGATGAAATTTATCAGGAACGCTATCAGGAATGTCTGGATGGCGGATATGACACAGAAGAAGCACGCGATGTGGCCCGTGAAATGATTATCATGGAATATGCCGAACTGGAAGACTATTTTCCCGAATGGTCTTTCAAGCGGGATCAGAGGATAAAGAAATATTGCGGCATCATTCCGGACGAACTCAAAAAAATGGAATATCACAGCAAACGGTACCGAAGAATGAAAAAAAAGAATTTCATGTACCCGTCCGTCTGGTATCCCGGAATCATCGCGCCATTGGATCAGCAGAGCTTTGACTTTTCCTGTGACGCCATCAACCGGATCAGCAATGATCAGATTCAAAGCGGCGGAAGTTATGCCATTTCCACACTTGGCTGGAGCTTCTTGCCATCCTGCAGGAAACAAATGATTCAGATGTTCCGGGAGATACAGACCACGCTGGAATATTTCGGAGCCTGCATCGAATTTTTGCTTAACCATGAAAAGGAATATGCCAATGCTTAACATTACTTACCCGGACAAAAAAATGAGCGTCCAGCTCTCCCGAGCCCTGTTGTTTTACCAGGCCAACGGAATTACGCTGGCAACGGTTCACAAAGTTCAGGCTAACAAATTGCTGGCCGGAAAAAGTGTCTCCGTCGAGGATGTGGAGGAATTGTTTCATGCAAAACACCAGAAGCTGAAAATGATTCTGATTCCTCCGGAAATCATAGCATGGTCCAGAAATGAAGTGATATGGTTTGAAAAAAGCCGTATCCGCCCCATGTTTTACAATGTCCCGGAAACATCAAGGCAATATCTGAACAAAATCTCCGGCAAAAATGTCGTCTGGCCCAATCTGCTGTTCCGGATTTCCCGATCGGAAATCTATTGCTGGGCAGTCAAAAGCAACCGCAAGCCAACTCTTGATACGGTGTTGTGCCGGGCACCTTTCACAAACATTTTCAACGACAGCAGAGTTTGTCCTCCGACTCAATTCAGGGAAATCCATGAAGAAAACATGATCGAATTTGCCAGAAAAGCAGTCGATCTGTTCTTTCGGGGACACTTTTCCCACCTCTACGGCAATATGGAACAGAGTATTACTTATTCCCGCGGACGCGACCGGTTCTGGGTCAAAATGGCAACGGATCTGGAAAAGGGGAAACAGAAGCCATTTCCATCGAAATACCTTGTCCAGACCGAATTAACCTTACGGAGAATTTTATCATGAAGCACAACACTCCACCGGAATTTCATACCGACAAAGTCTATATCGAACTCGTCGGCGCCGGAGCGACCGGTTCGCAAATCCTGTCAGGACTGGTCCGGCTGCATCTCGCCATGCTGGAACTGGGACACCCGGGCGGCATAGCAGTCCGCTGCTGGGATCCGGACACCATTTCCCATGCCAACATCGGACGCCAGCTTTTCGTGGAATCTGAAATCGGACAGAACAAAGCGGTCACGCTGATTTCCCGGTACAACTATCATTTCGGGCTGAACTGGCTCGCCATGCCGGAACGGTTTCATGCCGACAGGTTTTATTATCGCGGGAATGTCATTGTCATTTCGGCTGTGGATTCCCGGAAGTCCCGCAAAGAAATTCACGAAAGCCTGGGCCAATACTCAAAAGCCTATTGCATTGACTGCGGATGCGGCAAAAATTACGGGCAGATTTATATCGGGAATGGTTCACCGGAGCTTCCGTATCCCTGGGAAAAGCACCCCGAACTGACCGATGTAAGCAAAGATATCGGACAGCGATCCAGTTGTTCTATGGCTGATTCACTGGAAAGACACGGACTTTTCATCAATCAGTTTATCTCCGTCGGCGTGCTGGAAATGATCTGGCAGCTGTTCCGGCACGGCGGCCTGGATTATTCCGAACTCTATATCAACCTGAAAACCGGCCGGATGATGCCGAAATTGATTGGATAAAGACTTTTTCGATATATTTTTATACCAATCAAAAGGGAAAAAAGATACACTAAGTCGGAGGCCAA
>JAZUCR010000220.1:0-1694 GCA_045639225.1 Victivallales bacterium | reverse complement strand
AAGTTTCCTTTCCGGAGAACCCTGGCTGCAGGCCGGACCCGAAAACGGAAAACCGACGGCGGCGGAAGTGGTTGCGCCGTTCGGTTCCGGCGCGTGGGGAAAGAAGCCCCGGATCCGTTGAAGAAAGGCGTTCCCGAACATGAAACTGCAATGGATGCGGCTGCCGGGAAACGGTCCGGCTCCGCAGATCACGCTGTTCCGGACCGAAGTCGATCTCTCCGATCCCGGCCTTCTGGAATTCGAATATACCGCGGATGAAAAATGTCAATGGTTCGCGGACGGCAAGCTGGTCGCCTGCGGCCCGGAACTCGGCACTCCGGAATACTGGTACAAAGGCAAAGTCGAGCTGCAGCTGACGCCGGGACGGCATGTGCTGACCGCGCGGGTGCTGGCCTTCGGCGCCGAGGCGGCGGCAAATCAGCTGAGCATCCGGCCCGGATTCGCCTGTTCCCTGCCGGGTCCCTGGCTTTGCCGCGCAATGACCGGACTGACTTACGAAAAAGCCTGGCCCGACTGGGGCAGTCTGCCCCGGGTCCATGTTTCTGCCGCGTATGATCCCGGCTGGATCCAGGGAAAAGGCGACGGCTGGACCGCTCCGGAATGTTACGAAGACGGCCGGGAACTCCGCGAACCCACCCTGCCGGAACTGCTCGGAAACGAGGTCACCGATTATGTCAATGAAAACGGACTGATCCGTTTTGCCGATTATGAATGCGTGTGGCCGACGTGGGAATTTTCAGGGCAGGGCACGGTCTCCGTCCGCTGGTGCGAAACCGGGTATCTGACCTCGAGTTTCAACCATCATAATCTCAAAGGCGAAAAAGGACGCCGGGACGGTACGTTCCGGGTCGGGAAATTCGATGTTTTCGAGGTGAACGGCAAACTGGAATTCACCGATCTGCAGTGGCGGGCGGGCCGCTATGCGGAAATCCGCTGCACGGGAACTGCCCGCGTGGAAAAAATGGTCTTCCGGCGGCACGGCTATCCCTACCGGTTCCGTTTCGATTACGAAGCGATGCCGGAACGCTGGCGCGGCGCGCTGCATCTGGCGGCGCGGACGCTGGAATGCTGCAGTCATGATTCCTTCATGGATTGTCCCTTCTATGAACGGCTGATGTATATCGGCGACGCCCGGATCGAGGCGCTGTGCGCGTATGCGGCGGCGGACGACGATCTGCTGGCGCGCAAAGCCCTGCGTTTCTTCGCGCTGTCGCAGCAGAAATCGGGCGCCACGCTTTCCCGTTATCCGGCGAAAGTCGAGCAGATGATCCCGTCGTTCGTGGCGATCTTCATTCTGATGCTGCATGATTTCATGATCCACCGCGGCGATGCCGGTTTCGTGCGGGAAATGCTGCCCGCGGCGCGGAAATCCGCCGATTATCTGCTGCGGTCGAAAAAAGAGGACGGACTGCTGTATCCGGAAGGCTGGAATTTCATCGACTGGGTCTGGCCGCTGCGCGGCATCCCCTTCGGTAGCGAATGCGGCACCAATTCGATCCTGAAT
Source organism: Victivallales bacterium (assembly GCA_045639225.1). Taxonomy (GTDB): domain Bacteria; phylum Verrucomicrobiota; class Lentisphaeria; order Victivallales; family UBA1829; genus SIG94. The sequence goes on along the minus strand of JAZUCR010000220.1, from coordinate 190 downwards.
CTGCTGAGCGTGCTGGCATTGAAGAATATTTCCGAGCTGGAACATTTCGCCGGGACGGTGGAACTGGAAAATCATTACCGGACCGAATCGGAAAATCTGTTTCAAAAAGTTTCGGAGCTCTATTACGTGCCGGAAAAACAGCTTTTCGCGGACGACAAGGAACACCGTTTCTTTTCGGAACACGCGCAGG
>JAZUCR010000219.1:0-11469 GCA_045639225.1 Victivallales bacterium | reverse complement strand
AGCAGTTTCAGCACCAGCGGAGAATGATGCCGCCCGAGCGAAAGCAGTCTGCCGCAGAAGGCGGTCAGGAGGAACCAGCCGGTGAGCAGGATCCAGTCTCGCGATAACCGGCCGGTATATTGCTGACAGGGGATCAGAAACAGGATCGAGACCAGACCGGTATAAATGCCGTTTTCCCAAGTCATCCAGACGCGTTTCGCCGGAATCCCGCCGGAGAAGAAATAGCGGAGGACGACCAATGCTGCCGCCAGAATTGCAAGCGGGACAAGCAGCCAGCCGCGCAGCTGGGCCATGAGTCCGCCCAGACTGGTCCGGTCCAGGAGCGGATGATTGCGGACGGCATTCCAGAGCAGGGTGCACATCCTGGCATCCTGTCCGCCGGAACGGAACATTTCCGAACGGAAAAGACGTTCATTTTCCAATTGTTCCTGCTCGGTGCTCATGAGGAAGGCTTTTTCCGGGAGCAGGTCGGTATCGCCCAGCAGGGTTTCGGCCCGTTCATTCAGTTCCGGCGGGGAATTGGTAAGATTGCCGCCGCCGCACAGCAGAACCAATGAATCGGAACAGGCGGGTTTGACCTGGGGGAAAACTTTGCACAGCACGGTTCCTGCACTGCCGTATAATTCATTCAAATAATTTTTCCGGCAGGAGAGCAGTTCGTCGGGGAGCCAGACCGCCAGCACGCCGTCCTCCGCCAGATGATCCTTCAGAAGCTGACAAAAACGGACCGAATAGAGCCGTTCCGCATAAAGGCTTCGAGGCATCGGCAGCAGCAGAACGATCAAATCGAAATCATCGGCTTCAGCATTGAGTTTCCGGTAGATATCCGTTCCGGTGGTCAGGGAAAGATTGTTCAGTTTCCGGGTCAGCGGATTGCTCAGCAGGCGGATCATCGGTTCGCTGTCGCCGATCAGCAGTATTTTCAGATTTTTCCGGTTCGGCTGGAGCTGAGCCTGAATGACCGCCGCCGGTTTGACCTCGGTATCCATCTCTTCCTCCGAAGCGGCCGCTGGCGGCGGGAAATCATACCGGACTTCCGCTTTCCTGAGATATTGCGCCGGGATCAGCAGCCAGATGATGATCAGCAGCACTTTGAACCAACGCGAGGATTTCAGGTAACCGATCTGCCAGCACGGAATCGATATCACAGGCAGCAGAGCGGCCAGGAAGAGATACCCCATGATCCGAGGGGAGATCCAGTTGTTCAGCAGGTAGAAAACCAGCATCCCCGTCGCGGCGCCGCCAATGCAGAACAGTCCGAAATGCCGCGAAGAATACACCCGTTCGTTCAGATGGCCGGTGATCCGTCCGGCAAACAGAAACAACAGCGGCATGGTGAAACTGGACCAGTTCGGGCGGTTCAGCAGAAAACAGACCAGCAGATTGGCCAGAACCGCAAACAGCAGCTGCTCCGGGATGACCATCGGATGTTTTCGGCCGGGCTGGAACGAGGCTCCTGCGGAATAACAGAACAGATACAGCGCGATCAGCAGAAGCGAATAAAACTCATTGGAGAAAGGTTTAAAAAGATGACTGCTGAATCCGAACAGAAAAGCTGTGGAAAAAGAAATCAGCCAGCCGGCGGCAATCAGTTTTTGCCGGCCGGCGGAAACCGCAGTCAGGGTATTCATTCAAATATGAAAAGACCGAACGTCAGATGAGATCATCTTCCTCTGCGATCAGCAGAATGCTGGTCCCGGCTTTAAGACGGCCGTCGGAAGGAAGATTCTGATTCTGACTGCGGATCACATGTTCGGACACGGTAAACTTTTTGCAGAATTTCGTCAGCGAAGTATCTTCACCGAGCACGACGGTCAGTTTTCCGTTTTTGCCTTGAATCAGACGGTCTTTATCCTGCCCGGCACTGGCCTGCGGGGGAGCGGCCGGAGCGGACTCCGGTTTCTTTTCCGGAGCGGCAGTGTCCTGCGGCTGTTTGACCGTATTCAGCAGGGATTCAGGATCATCCGGAGTACCGGCTTCAGCTTTTTTCTCGTCGGCAGGAGCCGATTCTGCAGGCGCGGGGGCAGCCTGTTCAGCCGCCGGGGCCGGGGCGGGTTCTGCCGCCTGTTTTTCCGGTTTCGCAGCAGGTTTCGCCGATTTCGCAGATTTGGCCGATTTGGCCGCCGGTTTCCCGGCTTTTGCGGCTTTCGCATTTTTGGCTTTTTTAGGAGCAGCTTTTGCCTTGGGAACAGCCGCGGCATCCGAGGTCAGACGAAGTTTCTGACCGATTTTCAGCCGGCTGGAATCCACGCCGGGATTTGCCGCGATGATATCGGACACTTTGATCCCGAAACGTTTGGCGATGGTGGAGAAATTATCGTATTCCTTGACCGTATAGATGCCGTCCGGCGGTAGCTGGGCCGAGGCTTTGGAGGATTTGCCTGCGGGATGAGCGGATTTTTTACCTTTTTTCGCAGGAGCGGGTTTGGCTTTGGTTTTCGATTTGGCTTTGGCCTTGGCATGCGGCGCTGCGTTTCTGGCACCTTTTTTCCCGGTCGGGGGAATATAAAGTTTCTGACCGACCTGCAGTTTCGCTTTCGGGGAAAGGCTGTTGTAATCGGCCAGCTCTTCGATCGTCAGACCGTGCTTGCGGGCGATCAGCCACAGAGAATCATTCTTGACCACGATATAGACTTTCTCGCCGCGGGATTCGGTCCTGGCCGCGGAATGAGACTTAGGCTGAGGCGCGGGTTCATAAGGGGCAGGAGACGCCTGCGGAGCGGGTTCTGCCGGCATCGGGGAAGAGAAATCCGCCTGGCCTGCGGGTCCGGGTTCGGCCGGCGCGGGCGCCGGTGCGGCAGTATCCTGAGCTGATTGTTTCGGAACGTAGATACCCGGCGGCATCGGCGGATCTTCCTGCGCGCAGCCTCCTGCAAGGAACAATGCTCCGGCTACCAGGTGAACGGCTCCCACACCGCCTAAAAGAACGATCAGTTTCGTATTCATATTACCTCCATATTTAATGTTTTCTTTCCAGCTTCCTGTCAATTTACTATCTCTTCATCATTTTTTCAATAGTAAAAACAAAAATATTCGGATTTTCTTTGTCAGAACGAAAGCTGTTTGGCAAAGGAACTGTCCGGATAATCCCGTTTCAGCATTTCGGCGATTTTGGCCGCTCCGGGGTCCTTGAGTTCGGTCATCAGATTCCATGTGTGGTAAAGCGCTTCAGCCCGCCGGGCATGACCGGGAAACAACAGGGCAGTCTGATAAAACAGCCGGAGCGCCTGCTGGAGCTGGCCCCGGGCCTGCAGTATGACGGCCTTTTTGAAAAATGCCGAGAAGACCAGATTCGGATCGCTCAGGGTCAGCTGACGGTCCAGAATTTTCTCCGCCTGGTCATACTGTTTCCGGTCGATCAGCAGATCGGTCAGGAAATCGTCCGCCAGCTGGAATTCCCTCTGCTGGAACGGATTGCTGTCCTGAAGATCATGCAGATCGGTCAAAAGTTTTTCGGCCTGGGCTTTTTCGCCGGAACGGAAGAGCGAGTCGGCTTCCATGCGGATGCAGTAGACCTGCCAGCCGAGGAGTTTATAATCGCTGCCGGCTTTGCGGAACATTGCGGCTGCGCTTTTCCATTGCTGTTCACGGTATTTCTGATCCGCTTCGGTGATGGCAGCCGGTTTCGGGATCTGTGCATAACGGTAACGTCCGCGCGTGATCCGGTTCCGGCGTTTGCCGTCGGACGATAAATAATCCAGATCGCCGTTTTCGCGGACTTCGATCCGGGAGGTTCTGATCTCCCGTCCGTCCGAAGTGGCAATGATACAGTTGTCTGCTCCGAAGAGCTGGCCGGCGGTCAGAATCAGGAGAATAAGTGTTTTTTTCGGAATGATCATGATTCACCTGCATCGGATTTTTGTGCCAGTTCCGCGGCCCAGGCGGAAAGCGAGTTATCCCGGGCGCCCATGATGATCACCACGTCGCCGTTTCCCGCCTCGGCCCGCACCAGTTCCAGTGCGGCTGAACGGTCGTCGAGATAACGGTAGTCTTTTTTGCCGCGCTGCTGCCAGTCCGCGGCGACTTCCGAGGACTGCGGCTTGAACGAGCTCGTTCCTCCGGCATAATAGACCGGCAAAAGTGCGAAAATATCATCCGCATGGAGATTTTTTTCCAATGCCTGGAACAGTTCCTCGCGCATGAATCCCAGCGGGGCAAAACCGTGCGGCTGGAAAAACAGGATCAGACGCCGTCCGGCCAGTTCCCGTCCGGCATTCAGACAGGAGATGATCTTTTCCACATTGTGAGCATAGTCGTCGAAGAAACGGACGCCCTTGCGGTTGGTTCCGGCCGGATCGAACCGGCGCCAGACTCCGTGGAATTTTTCGAGGGCAGCCAGGCTTTCCTCCGTTCCGAGACCGAGTTCCTTCAATTCGGCATACAGCGCCAGCGCATTCAGTGCCTGGTGCCGGCCGGGTCCGGGCAGACGGATCTCCCGTTCCGTACCCCGGATCCGTGCGTAAGCCGTGCCGTCCGTCACCCTGTAACTTTCCAAATGGTAAAGCGGATGGCCGTCCATGCTGTCCGGTCCCTCCGGGGCGCCGGTGAACAGCAGAATTTTCACCTGTCGGGGCAGGGCGCCTTGCCTGACGATCTCCCGGTATGCTTCCAGCTCGATGACCGCGAATTCACGGATGTTTTTCAGAAAAGACCCGAAGACACGGGCCAGTTCTTCTTTCGGATAGTGATCGGTCCCGATATTCAGGATCAGCGCACTGTCCGCACCGTAATTGAGCAGACTTTTGTCGCTTTCGTCCGCTTCCAGCACGAAATATTCACCGCCGGAGGGACGGAAATTGCCGGCGGCATCGCTTTTCCGGAACGCATTGACCAGACCGCCTGCCAGCACGCCGGGATCTTTGCCGGCTTGGAACAGTGCCTCAGCCAGCCAGGCGCTGACCGAGGTTTTGCCGCAAGTTCCGGTCACCGCAACCGTGTGACGGCAATGGAGCGCAGCCACTTCAGCGGACAGGGCGGCGGAACGGTGGAAACGGGGCAGATCGCCCGCCGCTTTGAAATCCGGGTTGTCCGCCTCGATTGCCGTGGAATAGACCAGCCCGCCGGGACGGTCCGGCGCGGAAAAACGGGAACCGTCCTGCGGGAACAGTTCGATCCCCTGCGCGCGGAGCGCCTGGAAGAGCTGGGCGTTTTCCGGCTTGTCGACTGCACGGTCGCTGCCGGTGACGCGCCAGCCGAGCGAACGGGCCAGCTGGGCCAATCCGCTCATGCCGATCCCGCCGATTCCGACAAAATGCAGAGATTCCGGGAATTTTTCTGCCATGATCGACGTCGTTCTCCTTCAGTCGACCAGATATTTCCAGTCGACAGCGGCTTCTGCCTTGAGACCGGCTTCATCGGTGAAGACGATCTTGCCGTCGAGGAATTCGGCGCCGGCGGTCTTCTTGTAGCCGGACGGGATGCGGGCGACGCCCTGGATGATCCGGACGCTGAACGGCTTGTCAGGACTGAATTCGCCGCAGGTCTTCCAGCCTTTTTTCGTCAGTGCATTTTCTTCCACGGAGGGCTTGAGTCCGTCGGCGAAATAGGCGCAGGTCTCTTCCACTGCGAAGCAGCGGCTGATGCCGTCCCACGGGAATTCATAACGGCCGGAATTGGCGATCCAGAGCGTGGTCGCGGGCAGTTCAGCCGCATTTTTCAGCGAGAAGAACAGATAGCCGCGGTCGGTATAGGCGGCGGTGCACCAGGCCGGAGTGGCGGCCGGTTTCTTGAAGAGCGAGAACAGATCGGTGTAGCCGACCGGGGAGGGATAGACCGAAAAATCGTAGACTGCGGGATTTTTGAAGATGGTCGGGATCGCTTCGATCGAAGTGAATTCCGCGCCGGAGGCCTGATACTGATATTCCCAGTTCGCCGGATCGGAAAAGGTCGAAGTCGGGGTCATGCCGAAATCGAATTTGCCGGCGGAGAAATACATCTTTTCGCCTGCATCGGGCATCTGCATGATCGCATGGTGTCCATAAGGCATTTTGCCGGACATGCCGGTGACGGTGTGGCGGATATAAAGCGCGGCGTGGCCTTTGCGCATTTCGATATGCTTGACTACATGGGCCGGACGGATCTTCGTGTCCAGTTCGAATTCGAATACGCATTTGCCGTCGGCTTCTTCTTCAGCCTTGGTCATGGTCCAGTTCATGGCGGCGGTTTCGCCGTGGCACTGATGCTGTTCACCCTGATAAGCTTCGGCATTGCCGCCGAACGGCAGACAGAAGAAATCGCCGCGCAGATTCTGCAGCAGCGGAATGGAAGACAGATCCGGGCGTTTGTCCTGCCACGGGGTCAGGTAATACGGCTGAATGGGTTCATCGGTGCCGGCGAAGAAGGTCACGGGCGCATGCTGCCCGCCCTGTTCGGTAAGGAACATTTCGATGCCGTTGCCTTTGAGATACCAGCCGGGAGTCCGGTGATTTTCGTCTTTGCGGAATAATTTTTCGTTCATTTCTGCCTCCACTTGTTTCAGGTTATTTCCATATATTATATCACTATACCTGCATTTATCCGGAATGCAAGGCGTGAAATGAAAAATCTTCCGATTTCATCGTCGGCATGGATGTGCCGTCAGCGGGGTTTTCGAGCGGAGAGCCGTTTTTTCGAAATTTTTTTGATTTACGGCTTGAAAAAAGCTGAAACCGCTGTATATTGCTTACCCATAAATCGGGGCAGTAGCTCAGTTGGCTAGAGCACCACGTTCGCATCGTGGGGGTCGTGAGTTCGAATCTCATCTGCTCCACCAGTCTTCAAAAATCCGGTCCGGCCGGATTTTTTTTCGCCCTGGCAAGCCGGTAAGGCGCAGGCTAAAGATGATCTTTTGACGGAAAACGAAAAACGCCCTCCGCCTCAGCTGTTGTTTTGCGTCGAAATTTGACAAAAAAAATAGATATGCTATATTTCGGAAACGGTCTTTGGTTCCGGACCGGGAAGGGATAGATCATGACGAAAAAAAACGTTGGCAGCGTGAAATCATTGCGGATCTCCGTGGAATGCAGCTGCAAATCACATTTGGTTCATGTCAATGAGCAGTTCGAATTCATTATCAGTTCGAATCGGAAGCAGAAACTGAAAGTGGTGATCTCGCAGGACGGAGAAGCGATCCTGAAGGAATTGACCGTGATCCCCCCGGCGAGAGTTGCCGTTTCTCTGCCGTATCCGGGATTTGTCCGCTGCTCGGCGGCACCGAACGATCCGGATTTCCCGCCGGTCCTGTGCGGCGTCGGCGTAGATCCGGATCAGCTGCGTCCGCTGCTTCCCGAACCTGCCGATTTCGATGAATTCTGGGACAATACCTGGAAGGACCTGGCAAAGGTCCCCGCGGATTTCAAAATGAAGCAGATCGGTTCGGATGAAACATTCCGGTATTACCGGATCAGCTGCGCGAATTTGAACAAACAGCGGGCATATGCACTGCTTTCTCTGCCGGTCGACACGACCAGGAAGATGCCGCTTCTGGTGAGATTCGGCGGGGGCGAAGCCTATTTCAGCGAAAGTGCTGTTCGCGAACCCGAAAAAAACGGATATGCAAAACTCCTCTTCCAGCTTCCGCCGTATCCGCCGGTCAAAAAGCTCGAGGATGCCAGGCCGAGGCATGAAAAGTTCCTGAACCAGCTCGGACTGAAGAGATACACCCATTTCGGGATCGAAGACCGCGACCGGTTTTACGCCCGAACCGCCGTTGCCGGTGCGATCAGACTGCTGGATGAAACATTGAAACAGCCGGGGCTGGACCCGGACCGCGTCGGATATTCCGGGTCGAGCCACGGAGGCGGACTCGGACTGTATCTGGCGGCTTTTTCCGGTAAAATCAAAGCGGCATTCTGCGGAGTGCCGAACTTCGGCGACCGGGGCGGCTTCCTGACCGGACGGCATACCCCGGATTCCAACACTCCGGAATACCGCAGCCATCTGGAAACCCTGCTTTATTTCGACACGTCATACGCCGCCAGACGCATCACGATCCCCATCATGATCGGGGTCGGTTTCACGGATGTCTTATGTCCGCCTTCGGCGGTCTACACCATTTACAATGAGCTCAAAGGGCCTAAATTCATCTTCAACAAGATCTGTCACGGACACGCCGGGGCACCGCCGGAATATTATCAGATAATCGATCTATGGCTTGCCAGCCGGATGACCGGAGAATGATGTCCAGGCGGAAATGCGGCGGAACCCGAAACCGTAAGACTTCCGCCAAAGCCGTGCACAGAACGTTCCTTTTCCCACAAGCACGGGAACGGGTCCTTTTGTTTGTTTTGGCATCAAAAGACATGTTTATATCTATGTTTTTCCTCTCAGGACAGTGTTATATTATGCATGCCGGAGAAGATGAGGGATGCACCTGAACGGCAGACAACGATTTTTCATAAGGAGTGAAAGATGGCGGAAAAGAAAACGGACAAAGTCAGGATCGGGGTGATCGGGATCGGCAACATGGGCAGCGCGCACTGCCTGACCGTCTGTACGACCGAAAACGCCGAACTGACCGGTGACGGGAAACCGGAAACAGCTGGCCGCCCGGAAGATCCGGCCGTCAGCGGAGCGGTTCCGTCAGATGATCCTGCCGGAGCTGCCGTCCCGGGCGCCCGCTTTCAGAACGGGATTCAAACAGTATATCGCCCACACCGGTCTTTACGGCAGCCGTTTCCAGCTGCACACCGAACCGGGAATCACCATCACCTTGAAAAAGGTCGGACCCGCACCGGATATGCGGCCGGTCTGCACCCCGGAAGTTATTGCGGCAGTGGCACAGGAGGACGGTTTGACCGAATATCCGGAACTCCGTTCCACGGAGCAGCGGACCGCCTTCCTCATTGAGCCGAGAGGGACCGGTGAATCCCGTCCCTGCCGGATGGAAAACGATCTGAACATCATTCTTCCCGGACTTTACGGTTCCTGGGAACTGATGCTGGGCGGCAGCGTTGTTTCCGCCCGGAGCCGGGATATTCTTTCAGCGCTCCTTTTGTTGAAAAAATACGGGGCGCGGAGGGTCATTCTCAAAGCTGCGGGCATGGCCTGTGTCCCTGCCGCCGCGGCGGCACTGATCGCCCCGGTCGAGGTGGAAAGGGATTTTTCCGACATTCCCCCGAGTCTGCAGCAGTTCCTCATGGACTGGAACCTGAAGATTCCATCGTATTTTTATCCGTTCGGCATCCTGTGCTGCGGAGATTTGGACAGCCTGGGTCTGACAAACAAGAAAGCCTGAACCAAGCCGCCGGATCTCTCTGAACATGATTTCGCGTTCTGACGGTCGGACAGCCGGGAAAACCGCTTGATTTTTCGCAACAGACTGCTATAGTTCATCCGGACCCGAATTGAGCGAAAGTTCATTTTTGATCATATTCATGATCAGGGTCGTCTGAGTTCGGACTACGCCGGGGATGTTTCCCAGCCGAATGATGAGATCATTCAATCCGGAAGTGTCTTTCACCACCGCACGGATTATGTAGCTGGTATTGCCTGCCACATCAAAAACATCCAGGACATCGGGCAGTTCCGCGAGTTTGCTGCCGATTTCGATGTTGCCGACTTTTTCGGCGGTTATGACCGAAATCAGGACATTCATGTTCAACCCGATTTTGCTGTGGTCGATTCTGCAGGAATAACCCCTGATGATCCCGCTTTCTTCCAGCCGTCTCAACCGTTTCAACGCAGCCGAAGGCACCAGGTGGATCCGCCGGGCAAGTTCCTTGTTGCTGATCCGTCCATTGTTTCGCAGACAATCTAAAATTTTCCGGTCTGTTTCATCCATCATTATTTCCCTTTCTGAAAAGTAATATAAATCAAAAGCCGGATTTTGCAATATCAAAGGAAGAATAAAATTCTTTTTTTTATTAAAAATCGGATATTTTATTCTTTATTATTCCGTTTTTACTATTATTTATTTCAAAAAACAGATTTATTGTTGAATATAAATTACAAGTCGTTATATTGAGAAAAAAACGAACTGAGGACAGACTATGGAATCAACATTGCATTATCCCGTAATAACCGGAGATACGGAGAAACTGAAACGCAATGCTGAAATCCTGACTGCACTGGCAGGCCGTCACGGAGTGGAGATCGCCGGTGTGGTGAAAGGATGCTGCGGATCCCCGGAAACGGCATATGCTTTCACGGCGGGAGGCTGTGCTCAGATTGCCGATTCGCGTGTTCAGAATCTGCGGCGTCTCCGGCGTTGCGGGATCAGCTGCCCGTTATGGCTGCTGCGGATCCCCATGCCCAGCGAATCGGAAGAAACCATCCGGTATGCGGATTTGAGTCTTAATTCTTCCGGAGAAGTATTGGAACTGCTTTCCCGGGCGGCGGTAAAAGCCGGTAAGATCCATCAGGTTCTGCTGATGGTGGATCTGGGTGACCGCCGGGAGGGCGTTCAGCCCGGCGAACTGGAAGATCTGTTCCGATATGCGGAATCGCTTCCGGGGATTTATGCAGCGGGGATCGGCACCAATCTCACCTGTTACGGAGGAATCATCCCGGATGAGGAAAACATGGGACTGCTGGTCGAACTGGCAAAAAAACTGGAACGGGATCTGCGGCGGAAATTGCGTTATGTATCCGCGGGAAACAGCAGTGCAGTGAAAATGCTGCTGGAAGGCAGACTGCCTGCCGGATTGAATCATCTCCGCTGCGGGGAATCCCTCCTGCTGGGACGGGAGACCTGCGACGGGGGAAAGATCCCCGGCATGTCTTACGATGCGTTTACACTCACCGCCGAAGTCGTTGAAAGTACCGTGAAGCCTTCCTTCCCCGCCGGAACGATGCAGCGGAATGCCTTCGGAGAAAGACCGCAGATCCCCGATCTGGGGGTCCGGAACCGTCTGCTGCTGGGAATCGGCAGAGCGGATGTCAATTGCGGCGGAATCACTCCCCGCCGGAACGGGATCCGGATCCTGGGCGCCAGTTCGGATCATCTGATCGCGGATGTCGAAGATTGTCCCATGCACTTTCATGTGGGGGATACTGTGGATTTCGACCTGGAATACGGCAGTCTGCTGGGGGCAATGCTTTCGCCCTACGTCGAAAAAAGATGGTTTCCGCCGGTCGCGGCGCGGGATTTTCCGGAATGGAAAATTCTCCGGACGCCTTTATCGGCAGATGCCTCCTTCCGTTCTTTCCGCCGGGTCCCCGGCAAATCTTTCTTTTCCGCCTTGACCGGATCCTGCGGCACCTGCCGTTCACTCCGGATGATTGCGCCCGAGGTGGAGAAGTGTCTGGACCGGCGGATACGTCCGCTGCTCTGGGGCGGTTCCCACCGGATCGCCCTGGAACTGGCGAGAGGAATCTCCGCCAGGTTCCATCATTGCGGCTGGCTCATGTTTTCCGCTTACAGCGATTTCAATACGAAAGGATCCGGCGCTCTTACTTCGGAAGGGATGACCCTGTCGGCGATTTGCGGCAAAACCGTCATTTCCGAAGCGCTGGAACATCCGGTGCCCGAGGAAAATGTTGTTCTGATCG
>JAZUCR010000218.1:0-10220 GCA_045639225.1 Victivallales bacterium | reverse complement strand
CATTGATCTGGATGGCAAGATCTCCCGATTCTGTCCGCTCGATCCCGATTTCCGCCAATACATCTTCGATACGGTTGCCGCTTTGACAAAGGAACATCCCTGTTTTATTCTAGGCGATGACGACATCCGCAGTTTCTCCCCCAAAGCGGAATGTTTCTGCAAACTGCATACCGCCGAACGCATTCTGGTGGAACTGCGGGACAAGATCCAGAAGATCGCGCCGGAAACTTCTTTCGGCGGCGGTGCGGCTCCGTCGAAAGTCGACAAAGCCGTGGAAGATGCCATCCTCGCCTTGGGACAGCTCGGTTTCCAGGGACCGAAATTCCAGAAACTCGTGGCGGACGTCGCACTCGAGATCCCCGAAGATCAGCGGTCCACGGAAAACATCATCCGCAAGGCCCTGCAGGCTTTGAACCGCTGATTTTCCCGGCAGTCATTTGCCCAGCACGCGGCAGAATTCCCGCCAGGCGGGTTCGCTCCAGTTGCCGGACTCGGTTTCCGCGTGATGCAGCCGCGGCAGGGTATCCAGCAGACGGTCCAGTTCCAGCCAGTCCAGATTGCCCAGTCCCGGCACTTCATGGTCGTCGTGTTCGCCGTAATTGTCATGCAGATGACAGGTCACGATCCCGTCGCGCATGGCTTCGAGCGTTTTCGCCACGCCTTTCTGGTAGCAGTTGGCATGACCGCTGTCGAAGCACATGCCCAGAAATTCATTCCGGTATTCTTTGACCATTTCCGCCAGCCGGACGATCATTTCGAACGGTTCGGCGCTGTTTTCCAAAGCGAGCGTGATGGAGGTTTCCGCGCAGACCGGCAGCAGGGCATCCACGGTTTTGCGGAGCAGGGCAAAATTCCAATCTGCAGACTGGTCGACATGCCATCCCAGATGGATCGTATAGGTCGTCACGCCGATTTCCGCCAGTTCACGCAGGAAGATACTGTGTCTGCGGATCATGTCCGCCCACTTGTCGGTTTCCGGGATGATACAGTCGTTTCCATCGCCCCACAGGGCGTGGCAGGCATCGGTTTTCAGCCCGTATTGATGGAGCAGGGCGGCGATTTTCCGGAAATAAACGCCGCCGTCTTCCCGGAACCAGTAAGGATGCGCCACGATATTTTTCACGCCCCAGCGGACCAGGTCGGCCATGACCGGTTCGATCTGGTCGTCGGGGATCTTTTTCCATTCCACGAAATGAATCAGTTCTTTTTTCAATTCCGCATCTCCCGCTGTATGCCTGATGGTGTTCCAAATTTCGGTAAAATACATCTCTTTTTCCGTTTTTTCAAACGGCCGGGCCGGTTTATTCGGGAAATAACGGCATTCCGGAGGACGCTGTGGCGCGGCTCCCGTTCCGCCTGTAAAATGTCCGGCGTGGAATATTACAGCATTGGCGCCGGAATCGAGAGAATGTATTCCTTGATGTGAGATATTTCCGGATAGAGACTGACCAGGGCGCCCGTCCCGATCGGCATCTTGAAAGTTTCCAGTTTCTGAAACTGCCTGACGTCATTTTTATTCAAGGTCGCACTTTTTTTGATCTCAACCGGATAGAGCGTTTCGTTCTGTTTGATGATGAGATCGATTTCGCTGGGATTGCGTTCCTTGGTCCGGAAATAGAATATGGACTGTTCCATTCCTTTGTGCGCATAACTTTTCAGAATTTCGTCGACGCACCAGGTTTCAAAAAAATGTCCCGCAGCCGCTCCCGATGCCAGAACTTCCGGATTCTTCCAGTCGGTAAGATACGCCATCAGTCCGGTGTCCAGAAAATACATTTTCGGGGTGGAAACCATTGGCGCGGACTGATTGTTTTTGTATGGATAAATCAATTTTGCGATATTGGAAGTTTCCAGAATACTCATGTATTTCCGGGCCGTCGGCACACTGATCCCCGTATCACGTGCCAGATCGGAACAGTTGAGCATCTGTCCGGAGCGGGCCGCCGCGGCTTTCAGAAATGCGTAGAAAACGGTAAGATCGGCGACTTGGGCAAGTTTGCGCACATCCCGTTCGAGATATGTCTGGATGTAAGATTGGAAGAAGAGAGACCAGAATTTGTCCGGATCGGCTGCGCAGCGCAGTTCCGGGTAGGACCCCAGCCAGAGATTGTGGAAAAACTCGCGCGGGGTCTGTTCCGGCATTCCCCGAGCTGAAAATCGTTCCGGCAAAAACGGGACGGAATCGGTTCCGTTGAGTTCCCGATTGGAAAAGCCCAGCAGATTGAATATTCCGATGCGGCCCGCCAATGATTCCGATACTCCCTGCATAAGTTCGAATTTCTGCGAACCCGTCAGCCAGTACATTCCTCTGGCCTTGTCCGGATCGGTTGTTCGGACTTTATCCACGGCCGCTTTGATATAAGGAAGAAGCTCCGGTACATACTGTATCTCATCGATGATGATCGGCGGCGGATTGTCAGCCAGGAACAATCGGGGATCTTCCGCAGCTTTGGTTCTGGCATCAAGAGGGTCGAGCGAGACAAACCGTCTTTCCGGTTCGGCTATTTTTTTCAGCATTGTCGTTTTTCCCACTTGTCTGGCCCCGGTCAGGAGCAGAACGGAAAAAAAACGGTTCGCTTCCAGAAAAGTCTGTTCGAGTTCTCTCCGAATAAACATAAAAATCCTCCAATTTAAATTCTATTTTTAAAATAACGCATGATTTGATGGTTTTCAAGTATCAAAATGCGATTTTTGAAAAATTAAAACTGAAAATGGCGAATTTGAATTTCAGCAGGAGATCAGCGGTAAAGCAGAAATTCCTGAATGCTTTTCTTATATTCGGCGCTTTCGCGGCGGCCGCGTTCGATGAACTGCGCAGTGGAAAGCTTGCCCGTGCGCCAGTCGGCGCTGCCCAGAACACTGTCGAACAGGAATTTGTCACAGCGTCCGTTGGCGAACGGGATCTCGAATTCGGGGCAGCATTCGCGGAAGATCTCGAACATCCACATGCCCGTTTCGAACGCATTGAATTTCCGGCGGTCGGTGATGAACAGCCGGACGCCGCGGCAGCATTCCCCGACATATTTTTTGAAGGCGTTGTATTCCGCGGTAAAGGCGCAGGGCCGGAACCAGACGCCCGGCAGATCGAGAGCGTTGAGTTTTTCCGCGATCTTGTAGCCGTCCGCAAACGGTGCGCCGTACATCTCATAGGGCCGCGTGGTGCCGCGCGCCTCGGAAATACTGGTCTGTCCGAAAGCCGCACAGCCGGCATAGATCAGCGCGCTCGTCGGATTCGGCAGATTCGGCGCGGGGTTGACCCAGAACAGTCCGCAGTCTTCGAACATCATATCCCGGCGCCAGTTCACGCACGGGATCACGGTCAGCCGGCAGCGGTTTTCGAAATAACGGGCATTGACCATTCTGGCATATTCGCCGATGGTCAGACCGAAACGGAGCGTGACGCCGTATCCCCAGCGCTTGTCGAATTCGGGTTCCGAGAGCAGTCCTTCGAAACATTCCCCGCCCAGCGGATTGATCCGGTCGAGCACGATCAGTTCCCGGTCGAACGCAATGCAGTCTTCGATCAGGTATGCCAGCGTGCGCAGATAGGAAAACGGCCGGTTGCCGACATCCTGGATATCATAGAGGATCACATCGATGTTTTCCAGCCGTTCGGCGGTCAAATGGGAGAGCTTGCCGTAGAGGGCAAAGACCTTTTTACCCGTTTTGGGATCGACCCCGTCGGTGAAGGTCACGCCGTTCTGCAGATCGCCGCGAATGCCGTGCTCGGGACCGAAGAATGCGGTGCAGGTTTCGGCCAGCACGTCGACTGCGGCGTTGCCCCGGCGGTCGATGGCGGAGGGGTTGGTGACCAGACCGGCGCGGCGGCCGCGGAGAGCTTCCCCGATCGCCTGCAGATTGTCCAGTCCGTTCATGACTTCATTGCTCATATTTACGCTCCTTGATCAAGTCGCAATAATGGTTGTTTTCTTCGAGCAGGGCGCTGGGGAAGGGCACGCCGCATTCCCAGCGGATGACTGCCAGCGTGGAAAATTCGATATCCAGTTCCGCGCATTCCCTGAGCCACTTTTCCCGGCGGGATTCCGCCTCGTCTTTGCGGCCCGCAGCGGTCAGAGCGGAGAGAATTAGATATTTGGTCTTCATGTCGAATTTGCCGGTGCGGCGGCCGACGCCGAGGTCGTGCGGATAACTCATGGCGGCCTCGTAATAAGCCAGCGCCTTTTCCGGATCGCCCGCCGCCATCGCCCGGTCGCCCAGCGCGTGGTTCGCGGCAATGAACAGCGCTCCGGTCATGCGCTTGCCTTCGCACAGCACGAAACGGCGTCCCTTGAGCGTATCCAGCGCCGCTTCGGGGTCGCCTTCCAAGAACTGCAGTTCCGCCATCCGGAGCAGCACATAGCTGTTCGTTTTCAGCCGTTCCGGCAGGGCGGCGAAAAGTTTTCTGCGCGTCTCCGTGGCTTTGAGCTGTTCCAGCAGCTGATCGTATTCGGAGACATATTTGTAATTGACCTCATCGGGACGGAATCCGGCGGCATAATATTCCGCGGCTCTGGCGGGCTCGTCCGCCACGTTCCAGTAATAGATTCCGAGATTGCGGCAGAGCTCGGGATCGCGCAGACCCAGCTGCCAGGCCTTGTCCCATGCCGCCAATGCTCCGGACCAGTCTTCGCGGGCCGCCCGCAGCAGACCGCAGTAGTAATGGCAGCGCGCCGCTTTCGGATTTTCCGCGCTCACTTTTTCCAACCGGAACGCAAGTTCGGGCGGCGGGAAGATCCCCGCGGGAGAATGCTGTTCGGCGAGTTCGATATTGCCGCACAGATAAGCCGCGATCGGATCACGGTCCTGATAATGCGCGGCGATCTGCCGGGCGGTTTCCGTCATGCCGTGCACGAACAGCCGTTCCGCGGCGATCAGCAGATGGCGGATATCGAACGTTTCGGGAAAATCATAGTGTCCCAGCAGCAGTTCCGGCAGCGGATTTTCGGGCGCGGCAGCTTTGATTTTCCGGAAAATATCACTGGTTTTCCGTCTGCGGGCGAATGCATGGATCGCCGCGCTTTCCAGCAGTTCGATATTGTTTTCCGCACTCGGATCGTCCATCAGTTTTTCCAGAGCGGTGCCGCGGCGCTGCCGGAAGAACAGTTCCGCGAGCCGGGCGGATGTGGCCGGCCGCCAGTCCGCACTGCAGCAGGCGCGTTCCAGCTGAAATTCGGCTTCGGTTTCCTCGCCGAGCTGCAGACAGCAGACACCGAGATAATAGGAGTATTCCGGACTGCGGCGGTTTTTCCACAGCGCTTTTTCGAACAGTTTCCGGGCTTCCGCGGGACGGCCGAGCAGGAGTTCGCGGGCGCCGAGCGCGGCGAGGGCGGGGGAATAGCTGGCATCGATTTTCAGTGCCGCCCGATAATGATCGGCTGCGGCCGTTCCCCGGCCGTCTTCTTCCAGATAACGGCCCTGCAGATATTCGGCCTCCGCAGTATTCGGATCGATGGTTTCCGATTGACCTTTCAATCCCGGCCGGTGACCGGTTTCGGGATCGAATCCGAGCAGGGTCCAGTCTTCCGGATCGGTGATCCGCCAGGAGGCGCAATCGCCCTCGGCTTCGACGATTTTGCCCGGTTCCGGGGTGAATTCCTGCGTCTTTTCCCCGCAGCGGAAAATCACCGGCGCATGACTGCTGTGACACTGGATCCGGAAATGTCCGGCACCGTCGCCGGAAACGGTGAAATCGGCATTGGATGCCAGATGCGTTTTCCCCATATCGGCGACTGGCAGCCAGGCTTCATCCCAGATGCGGGTCTCGCCCGGATCCAGACGCAGGAAATCAGTCTGAACCGGCAGCGGTCCCGCCTGGATCTCGATATTCCCGGCCCCGTCCAGCGTCAGGTTTTCATTGGTGACTTTGCCGTCGTCGCCGGTCCCGAGCGTCCAGATCTTGCGTCCCGGCAGCTCGCCCGGGCTGGCATGATGCAGCAGGCCGAAGCCTTTTTCGCGGTGATAGACGCCGAAGGTGCTGCGGCGCAGGTTCCGGAAGAACAGCGGCAGCTGGAAATAGACGTCGCGGTAATGGGAGATGTCGGTGTTGTTCACCATCGGCAGATGCAGTTCGGTGATGCGGGAGATATCCACCGGCGGATGGATGACGCCGGTCCCTCCGGCTTCCGGGAAAACCAGTTCGGTATCGGCATACGCCGGGACCTTGGCGTTGGTCCACCAGTAGCCCGAATGGGGCAGCGCCGTCCGGTTGGTGCATTTCGAACGGATGAAGACCGCATCGGACTCCGGCCGGAGCGTGACTTCGACCTGCCAGCGCATGCCGGAGACCATCTCCTGATCGCAGATCGTCACGGTGGCGGATCCGTCGGAATTGTCCACCGTGCGGCAGCTGACGGGCCGGTCGGAGGTGACCGAATGGCTGCCGGGGAAATTGAATTCCATGCCGATCCCGCACCAGGCGCCGGTCAGTCCGGCCATGACCGGTTTCAGGACCGGATTGCGGAACAGCAGTTCATGGCCGCGTTTTTTGTCATACAGGCTGATCAGGCGTCCGCCGAGTTCGGGCAGAAAAGTCAGTTTCAGGTAATCATTTTCCAGTTCGACGCTCCGGAATACCGTTTTTTCGAACTCGGTCCCGGTGAGTTCCTGAAGCATGTAGGGATAAACTCGGCGTTTGCGCGGCAGGGAGGTTCTCCAGATCGGCGGCAGGACATCCCCTTCCGCCGGCCGGCAGTATGAAATTTCCAGTTCGGCGGTTCGGCAGACGGCGGATCCGGGCATGATATGTTCTCCTGCTTATTTGGTTGGTTTGTCGGGTTCGAACACGATGACGCGGTCGATAAAGATCCCGTTCCGGCTGGTGGAACCCGCCACGAACGCGGGTCCGGTCAGCTTCAGGGAGATCCAGACTTCCTTCACCGGCCGGATAATGCCGGAAACGGCTTTGGCCAGATAAATGTCGATGCCGTGGAAACTGCCGGGTCCGCAATGGATCCAGACATCCGGCGTCATGGTGGTGGAGCCGAGCCGGTACCAGTGATATTTTTCATCTTTCGGGACTTTTCCTTTCGGAAGCCGGAATTTCACGTCCGGATAGTCCGCGCGGGTGCGGGAATGGGTGAGAACGGCATTGAAATCGCCGTTATACTGGAATTTCCGGTCGCGGCGCATTTCATAGGCGGAACCGGAGGCGGCTTCGGGATCCTTGACCCGGCAGCGGGCCGCGCCGCCCCAGGGATGGAAATCCGGCCAGTGCAGGTCGGCCAGTCCCTTTTTGTCCTTGAACTGTTCGGGGATCGGGATCGGCAGCTTGGCGAACATGTCGCAGTCGTCTTTCAGCTTGGTCAGGTACGCTTTCAGTTCTTTTTTCCGCCAGCCGGTATCGGCGGTAGTGGAATAAAGTTCCGCAAGGGTCTTGCCGTAACGCGCGATCACCCGCTGCTTGTCTTTGACCTGGAACTTGTCCTGATTCAGCAGCTGGGTCTGGTCGACGGGGATGCGTTCCCAGCGCACATGCAGATTGGAGCGTTTATCGTCCGCGGTCAGTTTTTCGGCTTCATCCAGCCAGCCGTTGACCCGGTCGAGGAATTCCTGGCTGAGATACCGGTCCGGGAAGTTGGAGTCTTTGGAAAAATCGCCCAGACTCAGGATCTGTTTTTCGAGATATTCCAGATACTGTTTCATGACCGGCGCGGCCTTGCCGAAATAGCCGTTGAAGAACGTATCGGTCAGTTTTTCGACATCGGCGTCCGGATCGACCATCAGATGGTGTCCGAGATAGTATTGGAACGTGTAGAAACTGCGGTGATAGGGTGCTCCGTCTTCGCCGTAATAGAACAGCACTTCAAGGTCGCGGCAGAACTGCATTTCCCGCTGCATGCTGCTGCGGGGAATCACATACGGTTTTCTGACGGCGCCGGTATAGACTTCCCAATAACCCCAGATCCCCAGTTTGTCCGCCATGGCATGCCATTTTTCCAAATTTTTGCCGGCGGCCGTGCCGGGCCGCAGCGGATCCGTCTGCGTGGAATTGCAGAACCGGATGATGACATTCGGACGCACTTTCACCTTTTCCGGTGCCGGAAGCGTCTGGTTGTAGGCGAAAGTCTGGATCAGCACCTCGGGATATTTCTTGCCGACGATATCCGCCACCTGATTGACGAAAGTATTGTTCAGGTCGGTATAGGAACCGTCCCTGCCGCGGCCTTTTTTGCATTTCGGACAATGGCAGAACGCATTGGCGCCGTCGTTCTGGCTGAGATCGTAGATGATCCGCCACTGTTCGGGCGGCAGCCCTTTCCGGTCCTGTTCGATGTAGTCGCACATCTGTGCGGCGATCCGTTTGACCGCTTCGGGCGAACTGAGGCAGTAAGTGCTCTTCCAGACCGTTCCCCTGGCGGTCCGGGCGAACGGAGCATCCGGGTCCTTCCAGGGCTTGGTATAATCGGCGGCGGTATGGGAACCGCGAGGCGAACCGTGATGCATCCGGACCTCGGCGAAACGGGTCCGGATACTGCTCTTCAGATGCAGCTGGATCTGGGAATGATAGATGCGCGGCGCCCCCATATCGAGCGCGCGGCGGAAGATCGCGGGGGTGAAAGTCTCTTTGATTTCCGGCAGTTTCCAGCCGGGATTCGACGGGATGATCTCGGTATCCGGCGCGAGGAAAGCGCAGCCCATGTGTTTTTCCAGGAATTCATAGACGCCCCAGACCGTGCCGCGGATGTCGCCGGTGATCACCAGGTCGTTCCCCTTGCTTTCGATGAACCACTGTTCCGGTTTTCCCTTTTGCGGAGTGAACCATTTGGCCTGAGCGGCAGCCTTGCCGATATAGACGGTCAGCGGATTGTTCCGGTCGTAGATGCTTTTGCCGGTGATTTTCTTGTAGTAGACGGCGAATTCACTGCCGGCGAATTTTTCCGCCGGCGAGGCATCAGGTGCGAATTTGACCGTTCCCGCGGAAACTGCGGCGGAGAGCAGGCCGCAGCCGAGCAGCAGAGAGATTTTTTTCATGATGGGAGGAACTTCCGGTTAGATATTTGAGGTCTCGCGATACGGCTTTATTTGTCTTCCTGCGTTGGATTCGGCAGCCAGAACGGTCCGTAGTAATTGGTCGGGAACCGCGAGGCGGGGCGATAGGAAACGTGAGCGTCGAGATGCAGGACATTGACCCCGCCGGTATGCCGGAAATCGATCCGGGAATAAGGCGCGGAGGAAGCCCAGACCTTGGTGGATGCCACCACCCGGCCGTCGATGCCTTCGGTAATATGCATCAAGGCGGCAGGCCGCGGGATCCTGACTATTTTGAATATGCCGGCCATATCGATATTGCCGGTCGTCTGGTCTTTGGCCATGAAATTCCTGTTCATGGCATACCCGAGCACGCTGTTGCCCGGCGCCGGCTTGGGATCCAGGGCCGCGCACACGATCGGGATCTGCATCCGGACTCCCGCACTGGTCCACCGGATCTGACCGTAACTCGTGTAGGAAACCGACGGCAGATACGGATTCAGAAAACGTCCCGGAGTATCGGAATAGCACCAGTATTCCGATTCCGCCCATCTGCCGGGGACTGTGCCGGCGCTCCGCATCTGGGCCGGCAGGACGTAGTCGTTATTGTCGGCGGAATATTGTGCGCACGCCTGGCCGACCTGTTTCAGGACCGAGGTGCAGCTGGTCGTATGCGCCTTCTTCTTGGCCGTGTTCAGCGCAGGCAGCAGCATCCCGGCCAAGATCGCAATGATCGCAATCACCACGAGGAGCTCGATGAGTGTAAAACGGGGCTGCAGCAGGGCGGAAGATCCGCAAAGGCGTTTCTTCTGCACGGATTTTTGTGAGTTGTTCATTTCCCATCCTTTTGTTGATGATATTTCCGGTCCATTGATTATAATATCATATAAATTCGATATGTCAAATATTAAAAATGATGTATTTATATTAATTTTGATGCATGCAGCCGAATTGAAATCCGGTGATTCGGCTATATATTACAGCAGAATATCGAACTATGTGCGTTATGTGTGGAGGTGCGAATTATATTACGGATACCCGTAGTTGAATTTCCTGTTTTTCATCATGGGCCGCCAGAACAGCGCCAGATAATCCTTGTCCGGCGCCGTTCCGTAAGTATGCGCGGCATGCTCATTGACTAGTCGATGAAAATTCGATACAGGCTTGTCAGTAGGAACTGTGAGCGAAAGACAAGGGTGTCCACCGCGAGGTGGAATCTGAAAGAAGTCCGTAGCGAAATCCCGGTCTGACGA
>JAZUCR010000217.1:0-3899 GCA_045639225.1 Victivallales bacterium | reverse complement strand
GCCGGATTGGCTGAATGATACAGATTCTTTCCGTCCGGAAAAATCTTGCCGAACAGCGGCAGCGAATAGCCGTCCAGCTGCGGCAGGGAGAGCCGTGACGGGTCGAAAATCAGGTTGACGATCTCCATTTTGCCGGTTTCGTCATACGCATGGACTGCGCCCGGATGGATGCCTTTCTTCCGGTAGACCACCCAGACCGGCAGTTCTCCAGATCCGATGAAACAATCCAGCGTCGAATGAAAAATCTTCTGCATCAGGCAAAATCCTTCTTTTTGGCGGTATTATACTATAAATCGGCTGAAAAATCAAGGTTTTTTTCCGAGAAATGATTATATTTGTTATTGGATCAGTATTCATTTTTTCAAATTTCAACTCAAGGAGGATAAAATGGGCAGGAAGGACAAAATGTTTTTTCCGGAATTTTTCACTTTGATAGAGCTCCTCGTAGTGATCGCGATCATTGCGATCCTGGCGGCGATGCTGCTGCCGGCACTGAACAATGCGAGAGAAGCCGCCCGTGCCGCATCATGCATCGGAAATCTCAAACAGGTCTCGCTCGGACTCATGAATTACCATGATGCATATCTGAGGTTTCCGAAAGCGGCAGCAAGCGCCAAAAACGCATCCGGACGAACCGACAAATGGGGCGGTCTGCTGCATGAACAGAGCAAAATTCCGCCGAGGACTTTTCTCTGCCCGAGTTTTCCATTCGAAAAACGCAACGCACCGTCCGACTTGGTCAAGAACCATCTCAAAAATCTGTATACTTCAAAAAAACTGGTAGTGGATGCGGACAGCTGGCCGATGACCGATTACGGATATAACTATCAGTACCTGGATCACAGCAAACTGAGCCAGTTCAAGCAGCCGTCCTACACGATAGCCGTGGCGGAGACCCGTTCCGCAATGTTCTATAACGGACAGCATACGGTCCATTCCTTCACCTGGACCTGGAACACCCCGAGCTACTTTTATGTTTATCCGAATCATAATACGAAAGCCAATGCGCTTTATGTGGCGGGGCATGTGGCCCCCATCTCCGGTTTCGGTTCCTCCAAGGATCCCACCAACTGGATCAAGTCGGTTTATGCGGACAAAGGACCTGCCGCAGGAACCAAATACACCCCCAACCGGTGGGGTTGGGATCCGAATGTAAAATACCGCTGAAAATTGAAAAATATAACAGGAGTTTTGAATGATGAAAAAGAGTTTATTGACGGTCGGACTGCTGGCAGTCTGCGTGTGGTGTTCCGCTGCGGAAAACCTGATCCGGAATGCGGATTTTTCGGAATTGTCTCCGGCAGGATTGCCGATGTACTGGTCCTTTGGAGCCAATTCCGGGACCCGGCAGAAAAGCGAAAACGGAATCGTGATCATCTCACCCAAACTGGCTTCGGTCCAGCACGGCATCAAGATCGGATCCAACAAGAGTTATCTGCTGAGTTATGAAGCAAAAGGTTCTCCGGACGCGACCTTCAAACTCTACAGTTCGTGGCAGGAAGGCGACAAAAAACAGAACCGCTATACTGATGCTTCGATAAAGAAATGCACGGAAGAATTTCAGGATCATAAGTTCATATTCACCACGGGGGAGAATGCGCGCGGCTACCGGCTTTATCTGAATGCGCTCACGGGGAAGGAACTGCAGATCCGCAAGCTGGAACTGAAGGAGATCCCGCCGCAGGGAAAAATCAGAAATGCCGATTTCTCGCTGATCTCGAGCAACGGCCCGGTCAACTGGACCCAGCGGAACAAAGCGGAATTTTACAGATATGAGAACGGCACGGCGGTCCTGGAAGGAAAGGACAACTCCACGCTGCTGGTGCAGACCACCGATTTCAAGCCGGGTGACCAGTATGTGCTCTCGTATGAAGTCCGGGGAACCGGCAGCTACCGGACGTATCTGGGTTGGATCCAGCTCTATCCGAACAAAAAACGGGATTGGAAATCCAGCGGCTCCGGTATCAGGAAACTGCCTGCGGAATGGACGAAACAGTCGTTCCGCATCTCCATCCCGAAGGGTGATTTCATCGTGACTTCCAATCTGGTGCTGCAGGCCGAAAAAAACAGCAAGGCGGAATGGAGAAATATTACCATCGTCCCTTTTGAGGCGAAGAAGCTGCTGGGCGGCACCTGGCAGCTCAACGGCAATGCGGATTTCGAAAAAGACCAGCTGGCCATCAGCAACGGCAGCGCAGTGCTGGAAAATATTCCGGTCAAGCCCGATCAGCATTACCGTCTCGACTTCCGGATCTTCGGCGTCGACAAGGCGAAGAATCCCACCGGATTCCATATCTACCGCGTTTCGGCGGTCATCGGCAAAAAGGTCGTGGAGGCCCCCTGGGATGACACGATCGGGAATCAGTATCAGCAGAAAAAATTCAATTTCACCGTTCCTGCCGGCATCAAAACCATCAATTTGCGTTTTCAGGGACAGCAGGGATCGGTTTTCCGGATCGACCGGATCAAGCTGGAAGCCTGCGAACCGGAAGTGCCGCAGTCGCAGCTGCTGATCGTTCATGAACCGTTCTACCGGAACAGCTTCTACAGCACGCGTCCGGAGGAAAAGACGGTCCGCGGCGAAGTGGTCTTCCCGAAAGGAGTCACGTCCGCCGTGGTCAAGTTCAACGGCAAAGTCAAAAAGCTGTCCGAAGCGGGCAAGTTCAGTTTTGACGCCTCCAGGCTGAAAGTCGGCAAATATCCGCTGACCGTGAAATTCAGCGACGGAAAGACGGTTACGCAGGAGATCCATAAGCTGGCGAAGGCGGAAGTCGAAGTGGTCCTGGCGCCGGATCTGTTTTTCTACGTCAATGGAAAACGGGTGATGCCGAATTCCATTCCGCGCTCGGGTGCCTACTCGATCAAGGGCGGCGCGTATCAGGGAGCCCGGAACGGCGTCAATATGACATTCTCCATCGGCGGACACGGCAGCACCATGGAAATGCTGGATGCGGCGGAGAAACTGGGGCTGAAGATCCTGTTCCACTGCGGCGTTCTCCATCAGGTCAGCAAGGAGGAAAAACAGTCCTTCCTGCACAACAAGTACAATGCGTTCCCGCCGGAAATGCGGAACCATCCGGCGTTCTTCGGCTATTTCATGGTAGATGAACCTGCATGGGCGGGTATGCCTCTGAAATGTCTGGAAGAGACCTACCGGCTGATGCGTGAATTCGATCCCTATCACCCGGTCTGGATCAACGAAGCGCCGCGCGGCGGTCTGGAGACCCACCGGCAGGTGGCGGGCGCCTGCGACGCTTACGGAGTGGACATCTATCCGGTCCCGGCCCCGAGCATGCACTCCGGGTTGGATGACAAGATGATGACCAGCGTCGGCAAATACGCCGAACTCTGCCGCGAGGCGGGTTATGACCGCAAGGCGGTCTGGCTCTACCTGCAGGGCTGGTCCTGGAAAACGATGCACAATCCCGATGCGCAGGACGGTTATCCGACACCCGAAGAACTGCACTTCATGCAGATGGATGCCTGCATCCACGGCTGCACTGGTATCTTCTGGTGGGGCACCGGCCATGTGCGCTCGGAAAAATTCTACAACGAGAATATGGACGCGGTCCGTCATCTGCACCGTCTTTCCGGCATGCTGGCGCTGCCGCGGACTCCGTATAAAGTCCCGGCTCCGCTCTTCGCCGTGCAGTACCGCAGCGGCGATAAACAGTATGTGGTGGTGGAAAATCCCACGGATAAAAAAGCTTCGGTCGAACTGCCTGCCGACCTGAAAAAACTCGATGGTCCGGATGCGGGCGATCTGCCGCCGTGGAGCGTCACGGTTTACGGCAATGCGCCGCTGCCGAAGCCCGATTACGAGCTGCCGGCGAAAAACGCCGAACTGGATTCGGTCCCGAATCCGTTCCGGCTGTCGCTGGTGGAATCCGGCAAGCCTT
>JAZUCR010000216.1:0-5920 GCA_045639225.1 Victivallales bacterium | reverse complement strand
ATCCCGCAAAAAACCTTCATGCGACACTTGCTTACGGATCGATTCCGGCGGAATGTCCACCGGATCGGGCTTCTGACGGGAACGGCACCATTCACGCCAGGCTTCCCGGCGGCGGAAATTTTCAGTACCGTCGGAGTTGTCATACCATTCATCGGTGGAACCGCAGGCCAGAATATAAGCCCGGATCCGGTCCCCGTAATGCGCATCGGCATAATTCAGGAAACTTTCCAGATATTTCGTTACATTTTCACGCCAAACCGGGGTATGAACTGCTTTTCCCAAATTATTGAAGGATGATGTTCCAGCCAGATCGGTGAATTCAAATCGATCATACAGAGAAAATCGGCTTCGGGCATTGCTTTCAGGACATCATGGATCATCTGGTCGAAAGGGGTAAAATCCAGTCTGTCAAACCAGCGCCAGGTGGAAGGATACGGACTGTATGGTGTCCCCAGAGAATTCACTGTATGTGCAGGAAACAGGCACAAGGTCGTATATCCCTCGGCGGCAAATTTCCCTATCGTGCTGAGCGGAGTCAGAAATGACCTGTAAGCCAGAAATGGTTTTTCCTTTTTCATGACCGAACCTGCCTTTCTCGATTTGAAAACTCAAATTTTGGTGGTATATTCCGTCCTTGATGTTCATAATTTAATTCGCTGTTCCTCAAAAATCAAGGTTGAAAATGGCTACAAATAGGTATAATATTGTCAAATTTGCCCAATTGGGACGGAACCTTGAACGGGTGGATATCAGGATCGTGAAATATGATCTGAAACTCCAGGTGGATCATTGGAAACTGGCCAACAGACTCTCACGGTTCTGGCTGGTCTACTGGAATGACACCGCCGGTGCGACTCTGGAATTTCAAAATTTCTCGGTCGACATGGCTCCGGGAAAAATGATCCTGATCGCTCCATATACTCTGGTGACTGCACATACGCTTAAACCGTTCATCCATAATTTCGTGGAATTTGAGGCTGACAATCCTTTCAAAATGGTGAAATGCGCACCCTTGGTCTTTCCCGCTGCGGAATTCGCTCCGAAACTGCCGCCTCAGAGCACCGCTGTTCAGAAATCGTTGGGGCTTTATGCCATGGTGGAACACCTGCTGCTTCAGGTTTCACAGAAAGAGCATCCTCAGCAGAAGCAGGATATCTTCGATCCGAGGATCCAGGCGGCCTTGAAATATATGGATGATCATTTCATGAAAAAATATTCTGTCTCGGAACTCTGCCGCCATGTCAACCTGTCGAAGCCGCGTTTCCTGCATTTGTTCAAAGATGAGACCGGATTTACTCCTCGCGATTACTGGTTGAAACAGCGGCTGGACCTGGTCCTGAGAATGCTGGAAGATACGGATCTTTCCATCCCCGAAATCGCAGAGGAAGCCGGATTCACGGACCGCTCGCATTTGTCCCGCGTCATTAAAGCAAGATTCGGTCTGACCCCGGCCGCAATCAGGAAAAAAATACATGCGGCCCGGAAAAACGAAAAAGAACGCCCGGACGAGAACTGATCCGTCTTGCCGGATCTCAGACCGGAAGTCCGGCTTCGTCCAAATGGATCCGGAATTCGAGCTTGCGCAGTCTGTCCTGCAGTTCGCCGATATCCAAGTCCCAGACTTCTTTCTTCTGATCGATCGACATCGCGGCGGCGAGACCGGCGACCTGTCCGGTCAAGCCCGCCGAAGGAATCACGCGCGTGATCTCCCAGGCATCGCCCGAAGCCGCGGTGCAGCGTCCCGCCGCCAGCAGTCCGCCCAGCTGTTTCGTATACAGGGTGCGGAACGGGACCTCCCAGACCGGTCCGGCTTTGCGCCAGTCGGGCAGCAGTCCGATCGAATCGTCGAAACGCCGGTTGTTCTCTCCGGCTTTGAGCACATATTCGCCCGGAATGCAGTATGTCTTGCGGAACTGCGGCATCAGCGGCAGCTTGATCGGATAACAATCCATCCGGGACAACCCTTTTTCCTGCTGGATCTTGTAATGTTCGCGCAGAACCTGATGGGATGAGGTAACGAAACGGGAGACATCTTTGCCGGACAGACCGCGGTAAGTGACCGCCCGTTTGATCTCTTCCTCGTTCAGACCGGGAAAAAGGTTCTCCCGGAATTCCGGTTTCAGCCAGAGATCATGCGGCTCGTTCAGATTCGCCGCCGTGCAGAAAAACACATTGATATCGCTTCCGAAATCGCCATTGGCGCCCGACTGATGCCCCAGCGACCAGATCGTCAGGTAATTGTCCTCTTCCAGACACTTCACACCCGCCCGGCGCGCAGTGATGCAGGAACCGGAAGCGTCAATGAAACACTGGGCGGAAATCTTTCCGCGTCCGCTTTCATTTTCCACGATGACCGCCGTTATCCGGCCGTCCCGGCATTCCGTATCGCAGACCAGCGTGTCGAGCCAGAGATCGACCCCGTTTTCGAGCAGCATCTCCTCCAGCGAAAGCATGAAGGCGGCAGGCGAAAAACGTGCTACGAAACGTTTACGTTCCTCGGCGTTTCTTCCCTGCTGCCAGTTCGCGGGAATCTCGCCCGGACCGTATTGATAACTGCGGCGCAAAAGTTCCTCGGTAATGCCGAAGGACACCTGATGTCCGTTGCCGTCGCAGAGCGGCAGATAGATATAAACCAGTCCGGAAGTGGCCAGTCCGCCCAGCAGGATCGTTTTTTCGATGAGCACGGTTTTTTTGCCCAGACGCGCCGCCTGCAAAGCGGCCGCGGCCCCGCCGATCCCTCCGCCGACAACGGCGATATCATATTTGACCGAAAAATCCATTTGCCCACCTCCTGATCCGAATGTTTTCATTTGCGCATAATATACTTCGGATGATTCGGAAAAACAAGTTTTCAGACAAAATTCTCCGGCACTATTCCCGATTCAGGATCGCAGGGCGGTGTTGATATGCATATCGCCTGGTATTTACCGCCATTCGGGGTGGAACAGCATTTCCAGATACAGGGTCGCCGACCAGCCGTAATCGTGGAACACCTGATGAAACGGATGATATTGTCCGGCGGGCATCTTACCCTTGCGTTCCAGGGCGCGCGGTTCGACCTCCTTGCGGTCATCGTAAAATTCGAAGAAGGTACCGCATTCCTGAAACCATTTTTCCTGCTCGCGCAAGGTATCCTGAACGATCGACTTCGCCAGGTCATGATAACCGTAACGTTCGAGTCCGAGCGCGATCAGATAATTGATGTTGGTCCAGACCGGGCCGCGCCACATGTCCTTGCGGTAGGCGGCGGTATTGCTCTTCGCAATCGAAGGAACGCGCAGCGGAGTGCCGAAGGTTTCCGGGTTCGTCAGATGAGCCGCCAGCCTCGCCGCCTGTTCGGGCGTGGCCGCGCCGCAATACAGCGGCAGGAAGCCCGCACTGGACATGATATCCGTGCGGCATCCGTTCTTCACGTCGTAATCGACGAACATGCCGCATTCTTCGCTCCAGAGACGTTCGCGCATGAGTTCGCACAAGCGGTTGTAATGCCCCAGCCAGTAATCGCGTCTTTCCGGCAGGAATCGAGCGAGCGATTCGCATTCGAAAGCGAGGAAGGCATTGAAATCGGGGGCATCGAGCTGGATCGCCCCGTCGAACCGCGGGGAATTGTCCATACCGCTTTCGCCGCTGCGGCAGTTTTCGTTCGCTTCGATCAGCCATTCGACCAGACCGGCGCCGTCGGAATCACGGTTCGCCATGATCCATTCGAGGTAACGTTCGAGCTTCGGGGCGAACTCGGCGATCCATGCATTCGAGGGCTGGACAGCATCGATCAACCGCATGGCAAGCGAAAGCACCGGCGGCTGGGTGCAGTCATGGAACCAGTCCGGATTGCCGCTGTGCGGGATCAATCCGTCGGGCTGCTGCAGATCGAACATGGCGGAGATCATTTCCCGCGCGAGCTGCGGATCGTAATGACGCATGCCGAGGGAATGGAACACGGAATCCCAGAGCCACATGTGCCGATGCGGCCAGCGGTCGGGCGTGCTCCAGCGGGTATGGATCTGTCCTTCCGGCGCATAAATCTGCGTCTTGAGCTGGGACCAGGCCTTGATCGCAGCCCGGCGAGAAGCTTCAGAAACCTCCCCCGGGACCGGTGCGTTCTTCAGGAATACGGCCCGTTCGGAAATCAGATTTTCGAGCTCGGCATCCAGCCATTCTTTCCGGAGAAAACCTTTTCCGGCAACAACCGTTTTTCTGCCGGACCGGACCGATTCGTATTCGGGCGTCAATTCGAGTTCGAAATCGCCGTCCAGCAGCAGATCGGAAGCATCGGCGATGACGCCGGAGGAAACCTTTTCACCGGCATAAAAACGGAAAAAATCGCCGGTGAGCTCAATACGGTCGGGTTCCGGTCCGGTGTATATGACTTTCGCGTCCGGAGAATTCGGTGCATGGTTTTTGAGTTCGAATACATAACCCTGCATGGCAGTGCGCAGGCAGAGACCGTTTTTGAAATCGGTCTGTCCGTCAATGCCGGAAAAAGCCAGCAGCTGACCGCCGCCCCAGATATTCGGAAACAGATTCATGATCGCGATATTCCTTTCGAATTGATTGCATGACTTACTATAGACCGTATTTTTCCGATTGCAACGAATTGAAAAACCAAAAATGTATGTTATATTCTCAATTACGGCAAGAATATTTTCAGGAGGAATCAAATCATGGAAGGACCGGTAAAATTCCAGGGCTGCGTGCGGGGGAGATCCCGGCTCGAGGGATGTAATTACGGCAGCTATCCGATCCATAAATTCATACATATCAACGATCCCGGTCCGATGTATCCGCTGTGGCCGTTTTCCATCGGACCGGATGAATGGAGAAAGGAATGTTTCCGGAAACGAACCTTTTCCGATACCTTCGCAGTGGAATATGTCCAAACCGGAATCTTTATTTTTCAACAGAATAATATCACGATGAAAGTCAAACCGGGAGAGATCTTTCTGGTGCATCTGGAACAGAATAATTCGATGCGGTGCGAGACGGATTTTGCAACCAAACGGACGATCATCATGAAGGGATCACTGCTGCGTTCGGTCCTCGAAACACTGGGGTTGAACCGGATCAGTATGATCGTTCCGGCCGAACATGCAAAAATCGACCGTCTCTTTGCCCGGCTGGAAAAACTGATCGGAAAGAACGAACTGGAAAGTCTGCCGGAAATGAGTGCGGCATGTTACTCGCTGCTGCTGGAACTGGCGGGCCAGTCCGTTATCCTGCAGCGGCCGCCGGAACTGCAGCGGGCGTTGGATCACATGCACAGTCATTTGACCGAACCGCTGGTGCTGGATGAACTGGTGCGTCATTCCGGGGTAAGCCGGGCGACACTGCACCGGCTGTTCCGCAAATACATGAAAATGTCGCCGATCAATTATTTTCTGGATCGGAAGCTGGAACGGGCGAAAGTGCTGCTGGAAAACAATCTGCATTCCGTCAAGGAAGTGGCGGAGATGCTGAACTATGCATCGCCGCAGTATTTCGCCTCGGAATTCAAAAAGAAATACGGGCTGCCGCCGAAAAATTTCAAACTGCGGGTCAGCCGCTGAGAATCAGGACCACCGGCTGAGCCGGTGGTTTGCACCAGCCCTATAAGGGCATATTACCGGCAGGGCCCCTCTAAGGGGCTCTGAATGGTTCCGCCACGCGCACCCCGGTTTCAGCAGCTACTCACAAGTAGCTCGCGTTTAGTGATTTTTCTGGATTTTCTCGCCTGTAAACGGGTCGAATAATTCCCCTTGCACGAGCTTGTCAGTCGCCATATCTTCCACCAGTTGGTTTCGGATATATTCCGCTATCACTTTCCGATTCCTCCCCACGGTGTCTACATAGTAGCCTCGGCACCAGAAGCGCCGATTCCCGTATTTGTATTTCAGATTCGCATGGCGGTCAAATATGATCAGCGAACTTTTCCCCTTCAAGT
>JAZUCR010000215.1:0-16219 GCA_045639225.1 Victivallales bacterium | reverse complement strand
GGCGGCTTTGGCCGGGGCGGCAGCGGGAGCAGCGGCTTTCTTCTCGGCGGCGGCTGCGGCGGCCAGATTCTGTTTGTTGCGGGCCGCAGTCTGGGCATTGAGTTTTTCCCGTTCGGCTTTGATCTCCTGAAGTTTATTTTTCATCTGCTGATTCTGCTCTTCACTCTGTTTCAGGCTGTTCTGAGCCTGGGCGAGCTGATCTTTGAGCTTCTGCAGTTCTTCCGCGGCCTGCTTGGCTTCCGCGGAATCCTTGTATTCTTCCTGCAGTTTCTTGAACAGATTTTTCTGAGCCGTTTCCGCCAGCAGACGAACATCTTCGTAATTGGTCTTGTCATCGGGATTCATTTCCATCCATTTGCGGTAGTGGTAAACCGCCCGCAGGGGGTCGTTCAGATGATCGCTGTAGAGGTTGCCCAGTTCGTGGTGGGTCCGGGAGGATTTCGGGCAGATCAGCAGGAATTCTTCATAGCAGCGGGCGGCTTCCTTGTATTCACCGGCGCTTTTTTCCTTGGCCGCCTTGACATACAGCGGATGGCTCTTTTCTTTCCCCACATAATCGTTGCAGGCGGAAAGCATCAGGGCGGCGGCAGCGAGAGAGGAGAACAGTAAAACTCTTTTTTTCATGACATATACCTTTCCTGTAGAATTTTTTTGGATTTTATCAAGTAATATAATCCCGTTTTACCGGAAAGAAAATAAAAAAGATGCCAAAATCCAATTTTTTTCGAAAAAAAAACGGAACGGAGAACCCCGGAGCGCACCGCCGCCCGAAGACGTCTCAGAGAGCGACCGTAAATTCGGAAGATTCCCGGATCTCTCTGCTCATCCCCGGCAAATCGACCAGCGCGGATACTCCGGAAGGAATTTCGAAACGGCAGCGGACAACGCCGTTTTCGCGCCGCAATTCGGAAACGATCCTGCCGGCCGGAGCAAGATGTTCTGCCCGGACCTGATTCACCATGGAAACGAAGTTCGGAGCAAAACGCACTCTCCGGAACCCCGGTTCCAGCGGCGAAATGCCGGCCAGATAACGGAACATCCACGCCGGAGGTTCTCCGAACATGATGTGGTTGCGGGAAGCCCTGCCGTCCCACATTTCCCACAGGGCCGTGGCGCCTTGGGCAACCAGATTGCCCCAGCCGGGAAATTCGGGCTGGACGATCATCCGGCAGGCGTCTTCGGCAAAGCCGTTCTCCGACAAAGCCTGCAGGACGAAACGCGCGCCGAGGATCCCGGCGAACATCCGGTGTCGTTCGCGTCTCACGGATTCCGCCAGAGCGGCCGCAACAGACGCCCGTTCGTTCTCCTGAACGATTCCATACACCAGCGCCATGGCGTTCGCCGCCCAGAAGCCGCGGTCGAAGGAATGGGTCTCCGGGTCGTAGAAATGCTCACGGACCGCAGTTCGCACGAGTTCGCCCAATTCACGGAAACGGGCCTCGTCCTCCTTTTTTCCGAGCAGTCCGGCGAAAAGCACCATGTCCTGCAGGAGCGCATACCAGGCGATGCTCTCCGCCGAGGTCGGATCCATCGCTTCCCCGTCGGGTTTGCCGGGACGGTACAGCGGATGGCACCAGTCGCCGTATCCCGCGTGGAAGAGGTGATCGTCGCACGTCATGACCTCGAAGAAGGCCACGCCTTTCACCAGCCGATCGTAGTATTTGGAGATCATCCGGTCGTCACCGCCGAAGAGGCGGCAATAACGGCAGAATTCGTAAAGGAAGAGAGAATACGACGGACAGGATTGCTCGAATCCCCACAAGGTCGTCGGTCCGTGGGTGGGAAAGTTGCCGTCCGGACGCTGGAGGTCCATGATGATATCTGTCAGACGGCGAAGTCCGCTGCGGGGATCGAAGTTCCACCAGCCGGTCTCCATGGAGCAGTTGGCGTCGCCGATCCAGCCGAATTTCTCCCGGGTCGGACAGTCGGTGGGAATGCCCATGAAGTTGCCGCGGTAACTGTTCAGGGTCAAGGCAAGAACCTGATTCAGCACCGGATGATCGGTTTCCAGCCTGCCGGTAACCTTCAGGTCGGAACCGATGAAAATCCCGGCAACGTCCAGAATCTCCGTTTCCGGGTCGTCGACGGTCACTTCCACGTAGCGGAATCCGTGCCAGACAAAGTGCGGATGCCATGTTTCGATCCCCTCGCCCCGGAAGGTGTAGGAGTCCGTTTCGAAGCGGGGAGACCCGAGGTCGATGCCGGAGGTGTCGATATGACCGTCGGCGCCCACAACTTCGGCGTAGCGGAAGGTCGCTTTGGAGCCGGCCCTGCCCCGCATTTTCACCTCGATCACTCCGGCGATGGTGGTGCCGAAATCGTATAAGCGGAATCCGGTCTTTTCCGGCGGGATATTTCGGCCCGGACGCCGGAAAAGTTCACGACACGGTTCATCTTCGTCCCGTTCCAGAATGCCGCCCGGAGGATAGGCGCGGAAAGCGTCCGTCCAATCCGAATCGTCGAAGCCGCTCCGGAAGGCGGCGGGCAGTTCCAGCCTCGCGTCGTAATCTTCTCCGAGGTGATGACAGTCGAATACGATGGGGCCGGGATGCGTTTTCCAGTCCGTGCCGGAGACGACGGCGGGTTGACCGTCGATCAGGATGTCGCAGATCAGCCGGGGCGAGGTCCGCCACGAAGAGAAATTCACCGTATATTTCCATGAATTGCGGCAGTTGAAAAAACCGTTGCCCAGCATGACGATGATGACGTTTTCCTCCCCCTTGAGCATCTGGTCCGTCACGTCGTAGGTGATGCTGCCGCAGCGGCAGTCGTATTGGGAGAGCGCGGGAGCGAACCAGCGGTCGCCGACCTTTGCTCCGTTGAGCCAGATCTCGTGGAAGCCCAGCCCGCAGATTTGGATCTTCGCCTCCTTCATTCCTTTCGGAACGGTGAAGGCTTTGCGGAAATAAGCGCCGGGGGACTCTTTGAAATAGCAGTATTCCCGGTAGGATTTGATCCAGATGCCGTGATAAGTGTCGATCATTTTATAGATGGGCCCATTGGTTGTTAAAAAGCTGAACAGCAGCGTCATTCACCCTCGAAGTAGGGGCAGATTCCGATGAAGTTGAGCACCAGTTTCTGACCGATCGGGCCGCCGGGAGTCCGGTCGTCCCGCCAGTCTGAGAAAGTGAGGGTGACTTCCGGTTTGTCCGGGATGAAGACGATCTTGCGGGTGGCGATCTGCCTGGCCGGGAAACTGGCGCGGGTGAAAGAACCGTCCGCCGCGCGGGTGTAGCGCATGGCAGTCGGACCGGGCTGGACTATGAAGTAACTGCCGGCATTGACCTTTCCGGAATCGGAAATGTCCGCGCGGAAGGTGAAATCCAGCGGTTTGCCGACGTGTTTCTTCACATCGTCCAAATCGGCAAGGACGAATCTCAGAGCATATTTTTTGCCGGGGATCAAACCGGTCGCTTTCTGGGAGAGTTTATTGGGAGCCTCGGCGCAGCGGGTGAAAAGCATGGCGTTGTCGCCGGAGGTGCCGTAATCGCGCTGGCGGCTCTGGGTCTTGACGCCGAACCTTTTCTCATAGCGGTGAACGAGAGACCCCTCTTTGGCGGGGCACACCGTCCAGCCGTCCGTCTTGTCGTCGAAGTCACCGTTCATGACGTGACCGGGATTGAAGCGGAAGCCGTATTTTTCCGCGAGATTTTCGGTTTTTCCTTCCACGGCGTAGTGGCGGACCACCGCCGCGGTCCAGCGTGCGATTTCCTCGTCGCAGCGCAGGATGTTGTACATGCCCAGCGCGGCGAATTCCTTCAATCCGGGATCGGTGGCGAGCTTGCGGAAGAATCCGTCGATGATGCACTTGTAATCGGTCTGCGGATGGATCCAGGTGTTGAAGGCTCCGCAATTGGTGTAGCCCGAGATCATGAAGCCGATGCGGCTTCTGCCGCCCGGAACGCAGCGGTCCGCCCATTCGAGGTGATGGTTGAGGGCGGTGAGATAACCGTCGTAGGTTTTGGCGTCATGGGTGGAAAGCATGTAGGTTTCCATCAGCATCCGCCCGTGACCGTGT
Source organism: Victivallales bacterium (assembly GCA_045639225.1). Lineage (GTDB taxonomy): Bacteria > Verrucomicrobiota > Lentisphaeria > Victivallales > UBA1829 > SIG94. The sequence continues at coordinate 12,201 of JAZUCR010000215.1, read as the reverse complement.
GCGGAGTTGCCGACCGCGGCAAGCAGATTGGAATTGACGATGGGATAGTGGAGATAGCCGCGGATCTGCGCCATCCAGAGAAACAGATCCTTATCGAAGTCGATCAGGTTCCAGAACGCATCGCCGGTGGCCAGCTGCATCTCGAAAGCATAGCGCGACCCGATCTCATCCAGCGCCCGGCCGTCGGTATGGCTGATGGCGTTGGCGGTGCGGACATTTTTCTCGATGACGTCCGGCTTGGTCCAGTTGATTTTGGGCCCCACATCGCCGGAAGAGATGATCTTCAGTCCGCGGGCGTGGAGTTCGCGGGCAAGTTCCACGTCACAGCCGGTCGGAATCTGGTATTCATACTGAAGCAGCTGGGTATTGAAATTATGCCACAGCCAGCGGCGGTAGAAGGCCAGATCGTAAGTGAAGCGGTACGGGGTGCCCGGCTTGGGGCTGGACACATGAAGCTGAAAAAGCAGCAGCTGTTTGACCTTGCGCACCACCAGCGCATTGTCGGAGGACGCGATGCCGGAAACGGCGAGCTTGTGTTTTCCCGGTTTGAGGAAACGCATGGTGTCGGCAGGCTCGTTTTCCCGCGGCAGGATCACCGGTTCGGAGCCGCCGTCCAGCCTCACGGCAAAGTTTTTCTCATTCCGGACCAGACCGATGAAATACCATGCTTCATCGGAAACCGTGAATTCATATTCTCCGTCCTTGAGTTTTTCGAAGCGGCAGATCTCGGAAACCAGATTGTTGAGCGGTTTTTCCGCCGCTTTGGCGACGGGAGCCTTCACTTCACAGGGATAACGGTTTTCCAGAACAACACGGGAATCCTTCTTGCTGATCAGCTGGAGTTTCAGCTCGGTCTTGCCGAGGGGAAGATCCTTGAACTGCACCTTGACCCGCTGAACGGCATTCAGTTCGGCGGTTTGTTTCTGCCCGGCCAGCTCGGCGGAGACGGAATAGTTTTCCACGGCGTCGGGGAGACTCATATGGACGGCAACGGTGAATTCGGTCTGCCGGGGATCGAGCGAGGCAAGGTCGACCGTGACGGGATAAATGCGCCGCCAGTTTTCCAGCACCGGGTGGGAGATGCCTGCGGCTTTGACGGCGTCCTCATCCAGCGGAATGACGAAGGGTCTGCTGGTCTCCAGCACGCCTTTGGGGCCCGGAGCGTAGATATTGAGTTGGTAGAGCCCGTCCGAAGGAGCGGTCATGGTGCTCTCCATTCTGACCCATTTTCCATTGGTATCCGCGGGGAAGGTCCGGGTCTTGAAAAGTTTCGTCCAGCCGGAATCATGGAACATGATCCCGTAATACTCCTTGCCGGAGAAACCGGCGGTCCGGACATAAGCGCCGAATTTGTATTTGGACCCCTTGACCACCTTGATGCCGTCATGAATCATACTGCCCTGACGGGAGAAATCCAGCCGGACGGCGGTGCTGCTGTCCACGCCTTCGCCGGGCAGCCGGGTGATGCCGACCAGGGGCCGACGGATGGACCAGATGCCGAATTCCCCGAACATGTCGGGCTGGAATTCAGTGTTGCGGATAATGTTTTTACCGGTCATTTTTTTTTTGGGAAGCGGGGGCGGGACAAACTGCGAGCCGGCGCCTTTTTCATCCAGCGGGACCACGAAAGGACCGCAAATTTCCAGCGTCCCTTTCTGTCCGGGCGCATAGATGTTCAATTCATACATCCCGTCGGCGGGAGCGGTAAAGGTCTGTTCGATCGACATCCATTTGCCGCCGGTGTGACGGAAGAACCGGCCGGAGCGGAACATTTTCTTCTTGTTCCAGGCGGCATCGTGAACCATGAAACCGTTATACTCGCTACCGGAAAACCCGGCGGTGCGGACGAAGCCGCCGAACTTGTATTTGGCTCCGCCGACCAGTTTGAGCCCCTTGTGGGAGATCCACGCTCCTTTGCTCAGATCCAGGCGCACGGCGTCTTTCCCGTCCGGGCCCTGCCCGGGCAGCCGGGTCACGGTGACGGAAGGTTTTTTCGTGATGCTCCAGACGCCGAATTCCCCGTATTGGTCGGGGGCGAAATCCGGACTTTTCAGCAGATTCTCTCCGGCGGCCGCGCCGAAGCAGGTGAACAGAAACAGTAACAGCAGGTGTTTTCTCATATTGCATATCCTCATTGTTTCATTCCTATGACTTATTCGGCGTCAAGTCGTCGGCTTATATTTCCAGATAGTCGTTCACGTTGCCGGTCGGATGATAGTAATACCGGTATTTGGTGGTCCTGCCCGCCTCCAGACGTTTCTGCAGCAGCCAGTCCGGTTTGAGGGCCTGGGCATGACCGTCGGCAAACGCCGCCGTCATCTGGCGATTGTGTCCGAAATAAAGTTTGTTGTTCTGCCCGGTGCTTTCCTGATTGTAAATGCAATGATAGTTACTTTTGGCGGCGCGCCACGCTTCGGAAAAGACCATGGCATCGGAGGGTTTGCGCAGTTTGCGGAGGTCGATCAGAATGTCGTCGCGATAGGCTCCGGCGGGTGTCAACCCCCGCGGGCCGACCGTGTAGGCATCTTTCTCAAGGGGGCCGTTGATGGATGCGTTGGGAGCACAGTAATAAGGAACTGCATAAAAACACATGAAGGTATTGCCGGTCGTTCCGACCGGCGGGATCTCTCCGTCATATTTCGGACAGGTGATGACGCGGAAATTCGGCAGCAGCCGTTCGGTCTTCGATCCGGTATTCCCTATTGCATTGCCGTTGACGAGGCAGGCCAGCAGGTATTGATAGGCATAGTCCGAACCCTGCTTGAGCAGCATCTTGTCATTGTTGTTCATGGAGAACATCAGCCCGGCGGCAATGCACTGCTTCATATTGTTGACGCAGCTGAGGGTGCGTCCCTTTTCCCGAACCTGTTTCAGCGCCGGCAGCAGCAGGGATGCCAGGATGGCGATGATGGCAATGACGACCAGGAGCTCGATAAGAGTGAAAGCATACGATTTCACTTCGGCAGACCGGAGTGATCCAGTTGATTTCTGCATGATGACATTCCTTTCCCGTTATGTTGAGCAAGAATCGAAGGGTCGGATACCGGGCTTTACGTTTTTTGTTACAGCAACTCCGTAAAAAAGAACCCTCTCCACCCTTTCCACCATACAATATACATGATTTTGGCAGGGTTTTCCTTAACGATATTATCAAAACACTTTGTTTTCCGATAAATCGCGCTCCCGAAAGGTTGAAAGCTGAAAGGCTGCACTTCTTCCCCCCGGCAGCGTGCCGCGGCGTACAAATTCATTCAGGATGAAAACGACCGCTCTCTGAAACATGAATGCGAATTTTATGAACTGGCCGCCGTCCGTCAGGGCGATCCGATTCGTCGAAGCCGCTCCGGGATGCAGCAGTCCCGGTAGGATTTGATCCAGATGCCGTGATAAGTGTCGATCTTTTTATTGATTGTCCCATTGGTTGTGAAAAAGCTGATCGGCGGCGTCATTCACCCTCGAAGCAGGGGCTGATGCCGATGAAGTTGAGCACCAGTTTCCGCCCGATCCCTGCGGGCGGGCATCTTGCCGTCATCCGGAATGGACCGGCAACTATGTGCAGGAATACATCCGGAAAAATTACACTGCGGACATTTCGCTGGGGAAGATCGCGCTCGAACTGCATCTCACTCCGGAACGTCTCTGCCGTCTCTACAAGGAACATTTCGGCCGTACGATCCGCGAGGAGATCAATGCTTTGCGGGTGAAGAAAGCCTGCGGATTATTGCAGGACCGCAGTTTGTCCGTATCGGAGATCTGCCGTCTTTCCGGCTTCCGCGACCTCTCCAATTTCCACCGGGTCTTCCGGTCGTTCAAGGATTTTTCCCCGCATCAGTTCCGCCGCCGGAGAAACGGAAAATGAATAAGAGGGAACTGGCAAATTCCGGTTGCGGTCATTGTTATCATTAAGGTAACACATGTAATCAAAAATGCAACATTAAGAAGTAAAAAAATAGCTTTTTTTGATTTGAACTTTGGAAAACGCTTTCTTTTGGCTGTTTATCTGCCATAGAGATGGTTGTCGCCGCGGGTTCATCAAATGGCTGGTTTGTTTAAAACGCGGGCCGGGGATTACTCATATTCCCCCAAGGAGTTTGACCGAATTTGCAAAGAATTTGAGATTTGACCCAGGTTTGATTATCCTCGGAGGCCATGGTTTCGGAATCAGAATAAATCTTTATCTCTTTCCCGCCGGGTTGTGTAATCACTGCGGCATAGAGAAGTCCGCAAGGTGCGGACCCGGCATCGGCAGCTTTGATTAAAATTGTATTTTTCCCTACTTTCAAGAACTTTGCCGCATCGCGAAACAAGAGCCGATTCCAGCCAGACCCTTTCATGAGAGGCTGATTGTTGACATAAAGCTGGAAAAAATCATCCGCTGCAGCGAAAAATAAAGCCTTTTCCGGCACTGAATCCAAAGTGATTTCCCGCTTGAAGCAAGCTTTATGACCAGGGGTGTGGTTTTTTCCTGGGAACCATATCCAGTTGGCATTCCGGTAGCTGTCTGGAACGTTCACGCGAGGAGCCATCCTCCGGGTTTTCGGCGTTTTCAGCGGTGGAGGCAGATTGTTCGCTGAGCTGTACACATGGATGTCATACCCTTTGAGGGTGTCCCGAAACACACCGGCAGCAGGAATGATTTTCCTGTTTTCGAAGAACACATTTATCGTTTCTGTACCCGCTTGGCAGAAATCGACTGCAAGTTCTTTATTGCTTTCATTGATGGCAATATACCAGTCAATGCCGTTGAGCCGTTTGTGGAGGATTTTTACCTCTGGAGAAGATGATTTCAATCCGGCAGGCTGAATCGTTTCCGCAACCAGAATTGCGGACATTTTCCTCAGTTCGTGCACCGTTTTTCCGAGTTTGCGGACAAAATCCCAGTTTTCACATTTGCCTTCGTTTATGCCGTACCAAAACAGTCCAGTCGCACCATGCACAATAGCGTTGTACGCCATGAAGCGGTTCTGTTGTTCGGTTGGAAAAATCAATTGCTGGTTCGGCTGAATGGAGATATTGCCCCATGCGAACGCCTGCAATGTCATCCAGATCGGCTTGCGGTCATAGACAACCTGACGGCATAGATCTACATATTTGCCAACTGAAGTCATATTTTTATCAGTCAAGCCGGAATGCGGATTCGGTTCGGGAACAGGGTAAATATCTACCCCGTATACATCCCCCGCGTCAGCATAGTGCCGGAGGTCCGGAATGTTTCCGCGTGGAGCTTCATTGAGTACGACCGGGCGAAAGGGATCGACTGTACAAATATATTTATAAGCTTCTAAAAGTTTTTCACTGGAAACCCCTCGCCATGCCGGTTCATCGGTATTGAAGTATCCAAGGAGCGATGGGTGTGTCTGATATTTATGCATCGTCTTTCGAAATTTCTGATCCCAGCGGTTAAATTGGGCTGCATCTTTGAATTTCGGAAGATTTTCAGGAACGGGAAGCAGAACCATTAAACCGTTTTCCGCAAAGTCGTCGATCTGCCCCTGTGTGCTCCGGGCGGTATTGAATCCTGTTTCCGCAGCGATTTTCGCCTTCTCCAAATTGGTTTTATTCCCGTGAATTGCCCATACGCCCAAGGGAAAAAAAGGCTCTCCGTCAATCAGCATGACGCGATCTGCCCGGAATGTGATTTCCCGCTGCGCAGGAGGATTTACCTGAAACGGCAGCGAAACTGTGGCGAGAATTTTTCCCGCGGAATCTTCTGCATCGATCTGGATCGGGTAAATACCGACATCAGTCGGGATTTCCAGTTCAAAAACCGTATTTTTCCCGTGCGGGATTTGGTATTTTTTCCCATTAAACAGAACCCTGTATTTAATTGTTTGCGGGACCGTATTATTGACGATGCTGAATATCCCTTTTCGGCACTTCCGGCTGACAGAATAAAGGCCGTTTCTGAAGGTGAAAGGCGGATTCGGCAGAATCACCAACGGAGGAACCGGCTGTTTAACCGGAACCAGTTCAATATTGTCGAAATCAACACAATACGGAACTTTTGCATCAAGAAGGATGTCGATCTTTCCGTTTTCGCGAGGGCAGAATAAAACCGTTTTTTTTTGCCATGCATCAAACGAATCCATCCAGTCGGAAGATGAAATAATCTTTCCGTTCATCAAAACGATCGCCCGGAACCAAACGGCATTCTGGGAGTCGCGGTGATTTTTGTCGCTTCCACCCCGAACCTGAAAGCGCAATTCGTAATATTGCCCCTTTCTGACCTGTATCCCGTTCTGCCGTGCCTGCGCTGCCCCCGAGTTGCTGTTCAATTCAAGAATATTACCGAATTCTTCTTCGGATTTGACGACCGATCCGCCTTGGATGGTCCATCCATTCGTGCCGTTCGTAAATTTTCCGTTGACCAGAAGTCCGTCCATTTCAGTGATCCGGGGATCACGGATCAGGACATTGCCGTGTCCTTTAACACGCAGTCCGAGGTATGGACGCTCGGTAAAATCTGAAAAGCTGAACTGGAGTGACAGTTTTTGCCACTGGCCTGAACATTTCTGCCATGGAGTTATTTTGGTTTGCCAAACCGGTTTCGGGGTTTCGATATAGGCGCTGAATTCACTTCCTTGGGACCCCTTGTAAAAGGCAGTCAACTGGTATTTTCGATTGGCTTTGATTGAAATGTTTGCTTGGGTTAAGATAGTAATTTTTCCGTTCTGCATACCCTTTATTTGCAGGCATTTCCCCTCAGGATCGTCGATGGTTCCCCACTGTCCATCTTTGCTGACAAACCAGTATTTCGGCAGACCATCTGAGCCGGTTTCGGAAAAATCGGCATTTCTGATGAGATTGATTTTTCTGGGTTCGAGCTCAATCAATTCTAGTCCGGCAAAAATTCCTGTGCCTGGAGATTTGATCCGGCAAATCAGATACGGCGGTTTTTCAAATGGTCGGAATTTTATTTGTTTGATTTGGAAATCCTGCCAGTCTCCATTGCCTTTCAGTATTTTTGTAGAGATGGTCTGCCAGGGAGCGCTGGTTTCCAGATAAACCATTACTTGAGTTCCCTCGGTAGCTTTGAATTTCCCTTTCAATCGGTAGATTTTTCCCGCTTCAATTCGGCCCAGGTTTTGAATCCAATAATAAAAAGCCCCGTTTTTCGGTCCTGTGATGGAAAGAGCATTTTTACCGTCTGGGCCGGTGACAATTTCTCCATTCGCATTTTTGCTCGGATACCACGCCCGGGGCAGCCCCGTCTGTGTATTCATTTCAAAGGACGGATTTACAATCAGGTTTTCAGAAGCGAAAACCATTCCGGATGTAAACAGCAGAATAAAGGCAAATAAACATTTCAGATTCATCAGTCACCTCATCTCTGTCAAATTAGAGATTATTCGACCAGAAAGTTTTCCAAGACGTTGTATCTCGGGTAAATTTTTTTGTTGTTACGTGCCCATCTGAGTGGACTAGTGTATAGGTGTCGCCGCCGATAAATGATTTTCGCGCCACGCCGGAATGCGCGGCAATGGAAAGATACTGATTGTATTGTTCCAAGGAGTGTCCAATCGAAAGGAAGGCTTTCAGTTTGGCTGCTTCTGTAATTTTCCCACTGTTAGATGCAGTGATGTTGCTGTGCGGATTGAAAAGCGAATAATTATAAGGGTCCATATATCCATAAGTAGCGGCATGATAACCATTGCTTCCCCCTTCCCATCGGCTTGTAAGCTTTTGGTATCTCTGACTGTTCGCCGCAGCATGGCACATCAGGAATTTCGGCGCAGGCATAGAGGAACGATCCAATAATCCCTTGGAATAGTAGATATTATTTACATACGGAAGAAGATAGCCGAGTCCGAACAAATGGTAGCTGGTATCCGTGGAACCGACCAGGGATGAAACTGTATATGCAGGATCATCGTGCCCGTTTCCATTTTGCTGATTTTTATGGAAAGAATAACAGCCCATCGGCATGTAATCATTGTTGTCCCCGACGTATTGCAGGATTAACTGTCCGATTTGTTTCTGATTGCCGGTACAGCTGATCAGTTGAGCCTTCTTTTTTGCCGCATTCAGCGCCGGCAGCAGCATTCCTGCCAGGATCGCAATGATGGCAATGACAACCAGGAGTTCTATCAGAGTAAAACCCCGATTTTTCCGGTCAATAACTCGGCTTGATTCTTTGTCGTTTCTTCTTTTCATGTGACTATCCTCCAATTTTGAAAATTCAAACCTTGACTTGCTGGATTATCCGGCTATATTATAAAAAATATATTACAATTAAACTGAAAAACTTGAATAAGATGGTAAAAAAACAGCATAATATGGCAAAAGAATTGGATGCGTTCGAACTTCGGCTGGATATGTTCTGCGACAGTTCGCATCTCCCGCTGATCGTTTGCCTGGCGGATTATCCGGAACCGAGTCTCTGGCACCGGCACTGCGATTTTTCCGAACTGGCGGTGGTGCTGGAAGGTACGGCGGTCAGGTGCGTGCCGGATCATGAAGTCACGCTGCAAGCTGGCGACATTCTCCTGCTGGGAACAGGGACGCTGCATCATTTGACCCAGCTGCGTTCGCTGCGGAATTATAATGTGCTGTTCGACCGCTGTCTGCTGGAGTCACTGTCCGGGATCGGCCGCTTCCGCTGGCTTCAGGTCGGCGAGGGGGAATGTTCCCCGCTGATGCACTTGTCCGACAGTGACCTGTCCGCCGCAGTGATGCTGCTGGAGAAAATGCGGCATGAACAGCTGGCGCGTTCCCCCGGCTGGGAGCTGGCAATGTTCGGCGCATTCAGTCAGCTGTTTGCGCATATTTCGCGTTATGCACGGCTGGATACGGACGTTCACGGATCGTCCGCTTCCGGGTTTCAGCTGGGACGGGTGCTGCGTTTCATGGAGGAAAATGCGGTCAAGCCGCTGACGTTGGAACATCTGAGCCGTTATGCGCAGATGTCGGAAAGCAATTTCCGGCATCAGTTCAAAGCGGCGACGGGGCTGGCGCCGATCGAATATCTGATCCGGCTGCGCTGTCGCCGGGCGATGCTGGACATGTTCAGTTCGGATCATTCCATTTCGGAGATCGCACTGGAATCGGGTTTTACCGACAGCAATTATTTCGCCCGGAAATTCCGGGAGGTCACGGGCCGTTCCCCGCGTGAATTCCGAATTGGCTGCCGCAGCGGCGTCATCAAATTGACCGAGGAGATCAGCCGTATTCTTCTGCCTGAAAACTGTTATTGATTCATCCGGATACATGTTTTCGGCAGGGTTTCACTTGACGATATTATCAAAACACTTTGTTTTCTGATAAATCGCGCTCCCGAAAGGTTGAAATCGGACCGAAAGCATATTATAATTCAAAGAAAGGACGAAAAATCTGCAACCGTTCCGTTCGGGAGTAAAAACATGGCTGAGCCTAAAAGAAAAATCGTCTTGAAACTGAAATGCTACGCTTCTTTCCCCCAGCAGCGGGCCGCGGCATACAAATTCATTCCGGATGAAAACGAACTCTCTCAGAATTCATAACCCAAAATCCACAGAGATCCGCATATCGGCTTTTATATAATTTGCCCAGCTTCGCGAATGTGTCCAGTCCGGATTATTTCCGATGGCGGCATTGCCGATACCGATATCAGCAGATTTTTTGCGGATAAATCCACTGTAACCGAATACAGTTTCTTTTAATGCGTAATTATGCACCTATAATATGGCACCTGATATAAGACATCTAGTGTTCTTAGTGCAATTTTTCGCTTACATTATCAACCTATATAGGGAACAGAGCCTAACGGAAAGGCGGCTTGAAATGTCGATCCAAGAGCTCAAAGAACAGCACCACTGGTCCTACTCGGCTCTGCAGTGCTGCCTCACATGCCCGATGAAATACAAATTCCGGTATGTGGACAACGCACCCGTGGAGCGGACCTGCTCAGCGCTGCCGTTCGGTCTTCGATCCGGTATTTGCTGTCTCATTGCCGTTGACGAGGCAGGGCAGCAGATATTGATAGGCATTGTCCGAGCCCTGCTTGAGCAGCATCTTGTCATTATTGTTCATGGCAAACATCAGCTCCGGCAATGCACTGTTTCATATTGCTGACGCAGCTGAGGGTATGGATGCCAGTATGGCGATGATCGCAATAACGACCAGGAGCTCTATAAGGGTAAAGGGCTTTTTCGGATTTTCTTTTTCGAGCTTGTCGAAAGCCGCTTTATCGGAGAGGGAAACATGGCCTTCGACCCAGCCGTTGTCCAGCGGGTTGACCACACGTTTTTCCAGATCGCGGAACAGACGGAAGAGGTCGACCGCGCCGCCGATGCCGAACCAGAAGGTGGAGAAGAACGCCACGATGCCGGGGATCAGCAGGGTGGTGATGAAGAAGTAATGACCCCACCATTCCACTTTCCACGGTGAGACCGCATTCCAGATCACCACCACGACGAACGCCAGGAAGAATTTATAGATGATACTGTATCCGAACACGCCCCAGGCGATCCAGCGGTCACCCGTGGTATATTCCGGCGTGATGCCGATCAGTTTGGAGAACAGATTCTTCGCGGTCCATTTTTCCCGGACTTTGTTTTCGCCGTCGGTATTGTAGATGCCGCGGTGCAGCATGCGTTCCAGGTTGAACGGCTCTTTCTGGGTCAGTGCCGATACCACGCAGAAGATGATGAAGGTCAGGATCATCGTCATCATATAAAGTTCATACGAATTGATCGGGAACTTCACCGGGTTCATTTTCCACACCACGATCGGGTTCAGGGGGCGGGAAACGGTTTCCAGGAAATTGCCGAAACCTTCCGCCCAGCCCATCCGGACCAGCCACGGATAAACCGCGTCCGCCCAGTTCCGCTGGACGAAGATACTGCCGAGGGCGAGAAACATGCCGGAAAGGACCGAAGCGAAAGCGCCCGCGGAGTTGCCGAACCGTCCGTAAAGACCGAAGATGATCACCGGACCGCAGCCGCCCATCCACATCATGCACATCATCGTGGCATACAGGTTGACATAATCCAGCTGCGACATGAAGCAACTGCCGAAAACGAAGAAAATACCCACGAAGATGGAAACGATCCGGATCGCCCAGATATGCTGTTTCGGGGTCAAACCGTGCGGACAGAGCGGCAGCACCACATCCTGGGTAAGGGTCAGACTGGCGGAATAGATCCGGGAGTCGTCGGTCGAGATCATGGCCAGCACCAGCAGCAGACAGAACATTCCGAGCATGCCGGTAGGCAGAAGTTTCCGCATGCCGACCGCCATCATCTGCTGATGATAGAGGGTGCGGTATTCCTGGAATTTCACATTGCCCCGCGCTTCCGCGTCTTTCAGCAGCTGCGAATCCGCCTTCACTTTCGGGAAGGCCGCTTTGACATCCGCAATTTCGTAAGCCTTGAACGCTTCGTGCGCAGTCATCATGGTCGGGGTGTCCAGATTGCGGTCCTGCGACAGCGGCAGATCCCGGCCGATCACATGTTTCTGCTCCGGCACGGCAGCAATCCGGCGGTTGAAATCCATGCGGTATTTTTCTTTGACCAGCAGCTGGGCGATATGGGCGCTCAATTCGGTCCGGACTTCCTTGCCCTTGCCGGAGAAGTTGGTGTGGTTCATGATGGCGATGATGCCGATGGCGATCAGCACGTAAAGCAGGCTGTTCAGAGCGCCGCGCCAGGTGCCCAGCAATCCGGCCATTTTCGATTCATGCGGAGACTTCGCCGCCGTGGAATAACCCGCGCCGGTCCAGCTGGCACGGTGGATGATGCTCGTCACCACCGACAGGATCACCATGAAGACGTTGAAATCGCGCAGTTGTTTGATATCATACGGATTCAGAAAACTTTCCCCCGCCACCCGGTCCATCATCACCGGAACCATTTCGCCGTTCCAGCTGAATTTATACAGGATAAATATCACGAAGACCACCATCAGCGGGCACAGGATCATCCCCTGGCACGCATCCGTGATCAGCAGCGCCAGCGTGCCGCCGAAACAGATCAGCGAGATGGCAAGAGTCAGACAGATCAGCACGATCAGCACGAAAGTGGAGATTTCCCAGCCGAACACCTTGACCGTATGCGGCAGGCCGAGGAAATAGATGAAGAACCGGGCGGCGATCGCCGGCATGATCATGTTGGTCAGCATCTCCGCGAGGGAACGCAGCGCCGCCGCGAAGATGCGGAACGGCCGGTTGTAACGGATTTCCAGGAATTGTGCCAGACTCATCGCCTTGGTTTCCCGGAACCGGTA
>JAZUCR010000214.1:0-1792 GCA_045639225.1 Victivallales bacterium | reverse complement strand
GAAGTGGCCGGACGACCGCATCGAGGCGCTGCACGGCGGAGCCGGCGCCATTGCCGACACGATGAACGCCTATTCCAAGGCGCTGGCGTCCGTACCCGTTTCCAAAACCGGCTACAATGCCATGCGCGACTGCGTGATCCTCTATACTTCACCTGGCTATGGTGACTGGCTCGAAAATACCGAACAGTGGAACCGGGTCGAGGCCCTCTGGTGTAATGTGATCCGCCAACTCAACCATCCGGAACATTTTTCCGTTACGGTCCGGGAGCAGTTCCGGGACGAGACCAGCTCGCGGCTCCGGATCGGGGAGCTTTCCCGGCAGATCCGCCGGATCTCGCCCCGCTGCGGGCTGCACGTCTTTTCCGCCGGGGGTGCGGACTTATGGTATAATAACGCGCCATTCTCTCCCTCCTCGGAACTTTTCAGTGCTTTCGAAGGAGCCCGTGCAGTTTTCGCCTTCAACGGCATTCTGTTCCAGCGTCCCCAGCTCATGTTCAATGCCGAATGCCTTTGGAACATTTCCGCTGAATCCGGTTCGCTGGTCAAAAAGTTGCCGCCGACCCGTGAAGAATGTCATCGGGAACTCCAGTCCATTATTGACGGCAAGCCCCTGCCGGAATTCTGCCGCGACCCCGAAGGATGGCTTGCCCGTGCGTGCTGCATTCTTTACGGGAAGCAGGCAGGAGAGAAAATGTTCCGCTACCAGCAGCTGCGGTCTCCTTCCGGATGTTATCCCCTGAGTATTCTCTATTATGAAATGCGGATGCGCCGGAAACTGTTCCGGATCATGGACGATCCGGGAACCGACCGTAAAGCCGAAGTCATACACTGGACCGAGACGATCGAAATTTCCCGTCAGGGCCTGAAGCTGGTGCAGGAAGCTTTGAAAGCGCCAGTCATGGACATGACCGCCCCGCTCCGCCGTGAACTGGAACAGCAGGAAAAATGTCTGGAGGCCGGCATCGCCCTGGCGCAGGCCGCACTGGCATTCTTCTCCGGAGATGCCGCCGAATATGCGGCAAGGGTGGAAAAATTCATTGCCAGGGTCAAACCGTTTCCGCACAATTTCATCGCACCGGAAGAAGGCGATGCCAGTTTGTATGACGACTATATCATCGGACTGAAAAACAGAATTCGAAATCAGCACTTTTCAAACAACCCCTAACGAAAGGAAGAAAAGAAATGACAAAAATCCTCAGTGCCGCCATTGTATTCATGGCCATTACCTTTGGATTAACCGCCCAGACCGAAACCGCTTTCAAGAAAGTGAAGCTGGCCAATCCCAAATTCGAAATTCCCGCCGACAACGGCATCATTGGCTGGCAGGCCTTCAACCGCGATTGGCTGGGCAAACTGGAAATCATGGAAACTCAGGAAGACGGCAAGTTCCTCCGGATCACTCCTCTGCCGAGCCCGACCCAGAAAAATGCGAACGGCTCCCCCAGGAATCTGGTCTTGGTCAGAGCAACCCCGTCCTTCAAAGGGGAAGTCGGGAAAAAAGTCAAAATCCAATTCGAGTTCCGGGCGAACACGGCAAAACCGGAAGGCGGTCCCCAGCTTTACGGTCCGGGCGGGATCCAGTATCCGCCCTCCTTCCGGGCGATGAAACCGGCAGCTGGCAAGTGGATTTCCTATTCCGCGGAATACACGATCAAACCGCTGAAAGACAAATCTCCCTCCGGAACGTTCTATCTGGGTTTCAGTGTGGAAAACAATTCCGTAGACCTCCGGAACGTTTCTCTGGCGGTTGAAAAATAATCCTCCGAAAAAACTGTATAATCCGGCTCAGGAG
>JAZUCR010000213.1:0-2780 GCA_045639225.1 Victivallales bacterium | reverse complement strand
CCAAAGTCCGGTCGCCGTTCAGCTTGGCATAAGCCAGAAGGGCGGGCGTGATCACGTCGATCAGAAGGGTTTCGGCCCGTTCCGCGCCGAGTACGGCCGCTTTCCGTGGCAGTTCGTCCGTGCGGAAGGCGCAGTGCAGATCCCAGAACGGATCGGAGAAGACCAGCTTTTGGCGGAGTTTTCTGAGAAATTGTTCCGGCGTCTGTTTCTGCAGATCTTCGGCCAGCGAGGGGAGGGGATCGGCGGAAAACCGGCGCAGGAATTCCGCCAGCATGGCGATCCGGCGTTCGGGTGAATTCAGCGGACGGACCGAATCGCGTTTCCAGCTGATCGGAGGAGCCGCGGTCAGGCGCAGACTCCAGAATTCATCCCAGAGGAGACGGGCGCGAGTCCGGATCGCTTCGGGCAGTTCGAGTTCGGCGGGATCGGGCAGCAGCGTGGATTCTCCCCACAGCAGCGCTTCGAAATGAGCCTGAAAAACGTCCTGCGGATATTGTTCCAGCCGCCGGAGCAGTTCGTTGAATTCATCCTGATTGCGCTTGTATCCGGCGGCGCGGAACAGCACCTGGCGGAAGGCAGGACCGGAACCGGACCGGATCAGAGTTTCCAGCACCGCCGTGCTCTTGGCCTGAATGCGTTCCATGCCGGCATCGGTGAAAAAACTCCGGAGCTGTTCGCGGCACATGTAAGGAAAGATCCGGCAGCGGCAGATGGTCCCCGCCCGGCGTTCCAGCATCCCCGGAGAAAGACGGCAGACCGGGATATGGGCCAGGGCATCGGCTTCTTCGCGTCCGGCCAGATCGTCCTCTTCCACCACATGCAGGATCACATTATCGTAAGCGGCGTCGGCCAGATGGCCGTGCCGGATGTAATCCGAACTTTTCCGGTGGAGTTCGATGTCGCCGCGCAGGATCCGGCCCTGATAACGGATCTTGGCATTTTTGAAATCCGGGCCGGCTTCATGATTCCATTCGCCCCGGGAAAGAATCTCGACGCGGGCGCCGCCGGATTCGGTCAGCACCGCTCCGTCGGCCAGCTGGTCCCAGCACGACTGGAAAGCCGCTTCATACAGCGCTTCAGGATCGCGGAGGACAAAAGAATCCGTTTTATTTTCATTTTCCATTTGCTTTTTTCCGTCCGGCGGTTTATTCTACATAATGAAAACAGAGAGGAATATTCACCGTGAATGTTAAAAAATCAAGTTTTTTTCTGATTTGTTTTGCGATTATTTTGATTTTTGCCGCAGTTCTGCATTACCACCGGACCGCGGCGGAACCGGTCCGGCCGGGCGGACGGCTGTTGAAACTCGGTCAGTCCCGCCGCCGCAACGAAGTGGTCCGGGCGATCGAAAAAGCGCTGCCCGCCGTGGTCAACATCAGCACCGAACGGGTATTGGACAATGAAAATCCGGACGAGTCCGGCGATTTCAGCATCCTGCAGCAGCTGTTCGACAAGTTCCTGCGGTCGCAGAAAAGCGCCGCCAGTTATTCGCTCGGCAGCGGCTGCATCATCGATCCTTCCGGGCTGATCGTCACCAATGCGCACGTGGTGGACCGCGCCGTCAAGATCATGGTCACGGTGAACGGCGGCAAGAATTACGAGGCGGAGATCATCGCGGACAATCCGGTCAACGATATCGCCCTGCTGAAGATCCGCAATCCGCCGCCGAATCTGCCGTCCATCCGCTGCGACAATTCCGGCAAGCTGTATCTGGGTGAGACCGTCATTGCCGTGGGCAATCCGTTCGGGCTGGACAGTTCGATCACGGTCGGCGCGCTCAGCGGCACCCGCCGCCGTTTCACCTATCACGGCAAAGTGATTTTTTCGGATATCCTGCAGACCGATGCGATCGTCTATCCCGGCAACAGCGGCGGTCCTCTGATCAATATCGACGGCGAAATGATCGGCATGAACATGTCGTCCTATGAAAACGCGCCCGGGATCGGGTTTGCCATACCGCTTTCCCGGATCGAAAACATGCTGGCGAAATGGATGCTGCCGGAACGGTTCGGCCTGTGTTCGCTGGGGATCGTGCCGACCTGGCAGAAAGACGAACTCGGACAGCGCATGATCGTGATCGGCGACATCCTGCCGGGTTCTCCTGCCGCGCGCGCCGGTCTCCGCAAAGGCGTCCGCATCAACCGGTTCAACGGCCGGAAAGCGACCGATCTGCTGGTTCTGAGCCGTCAGCTGATCCGGCTGCGGAAGAACGATCCGGTCACGCTCGATACTTCCGCGGGAGTATTTCATTTGACCGTCGCTCCGTTATTGACCGAAGATCCGCTGCAGGCGGCGAAGGAAAAACTCGGGCTGAACCTGACCCCGCTGACGCCCGCCCTGGCCAGGGAACTGGGCTATCCGGTGGAATCGGGTCTGCTGGTTGCCGACCGGATGGCCGATACCGCGCCGGAGATCCGCCGCGGCGATCTGCTGCTGAAGCTCGGTTCCGATGCGATCCGCAACCCCAACGACCTGACCGCCCGGCTCAAGACGCTGCATTACAACGACCGGGTGACCGCGGTTTTCCTGACCACGGTGGTTTACCGCGGCCGCAGCTATCTGGCCAAACGCAATGTGACACTGACCGTCCGCTGATTGTGTTCTCGGTGCGTTGAGTTCAAAATAGTATCGCGTCAGTAGAACTGGGGAGATGGTCTGTCCGGAATCCGCGAACTTTTATTACAGAGAATACAGAGAATACGGAGTGCCGCGGGAGCCCATGTCGAACCCCGGGAAACCAGGATTTTCATTCTGATTTTCTATCCAGGTGCAGCTCCTGT
>JAZUCR010000212.1:0-1919 GCA_045639225.1 Victivallales bacterium | reverse complement strand
CGGTTTGGTCCTTGCTCTTTCCCCTCCTAACGGGATATATTGCCGGGAAAGAGCAAGAACCAATGTCAAAGGAGATGCAAAAAATGAGGCAAAAACGAAGAGCAAAGGGATCAGGTCGGGTTTACAAGGAAAACGGAGTTTTCCTGCTGCAATACACGACAAAGGATCATAAGCGCAAAGCAATGGTCCTGAGAGATGCAGCAGGACAGAAGATCACCGAGGAACGGAAAGCACAAATCGCAGCCAGGGAATTTCTGGAACGCGAACGGCAGTTAAAAGACATCGAAACCCGACAGGAATATCTGGAAGAAAAAGCGAAGCTCAAAAAGCTCAAAGCCCGGATCATGATTTCACTGGACGACGCATTCGAATTGTCCATGAGAAAACCGCATACGCGTCAGGCATCCGCTCAGGTATTAAGGGTATCCAGACGTTATTGGTCCGATTTCGTTTCATTCCTGAAAACGAATTATCAGCTGATGACGCTCGACGAAGTGGAACGCGCCCATGCGGAGGCATATATCGCGTATATCCGTCAAAACGGACGCTGGGATCGGACCATACGATACAACAAGAACCGCTGTCCGCAGAGAAAACGATTCAAGGATTACGAGTTCGGCGGGACATTGAGCAATACGACCTTGAACCGTTACCAGAGCGTCTGCAAGGCCGTTTTTACATTTCTCATGCCGGACCTGGGATATTCCGTGGAAGAAAATCCATTTTATTACATCAAACCGCTGAAGCTGGAACCGGTGGAACGGGAGATTTTCACCGAAGAAGAATTGCAGCTGATTTTTCAGAATCCGCCGCCGCTGATGAGAGGTTTGTTCACCATCGGGCTCTGCTGCGGGCTGAGGCTGGGCGATGTTGCCACGCTCCGCTGGAACGAGATCGAAGATTATGCACCGAACTTGGCAAATCCGGATTTCTATATGAAGGAAATAAACCGTGCGACCAGGAAAACGAAGACTATGGTCCATATACCGGTCATGGAAGAACTGGCAAACTATTTAAGCGAGCAGTATCAAATATCCGGGCAGGAAGAATACATCCTGCCGGAAGCTGCGGCGATTTATTTGAGTTCACAGAACCGTTTGAACTATCAAATACACAAGTATCTGCATTCGCTGGGGATCCAAACATCACGGGAGATTCCGGGCCGCAAGCGTAAACAAAGCGTCAAGGATTTTCATTCATTGCGCCATTGTTTTTGTTATTATGCGGGGCTGCGTGGTGTGCCGTTGCCGGTCGTGCAGAGTATTGTCGGTCATTTGACATCATCCATGACGCGGCATTATCAGGCACATGCCGACCGCAAAGCCCGGATGCAGGGACTTGCGCTGATGCGAGGTCTGACGATGAAAAACCAGACAGCGAACCATTCCGATGAGCTGCTGCGGCAGAATTTGATGGAATATATCCAGACTGCATCGAACCTGGAAATCCTGAGGCTGAGCGTATTGATCGCCAAACAGGAAGACTCCAAAATGGCAGCGGAACCGAAGTTGCTGAACTGAATAATGATTTGACAATTATAACATCCGGATTATATTACTGACCGAGCGCCAAACAAGCGAGGTCAGCAATGCCCCAAAAGACATCATGGTTCAGCCAATATACCTTGGACTATCCGAACCGCGATCCGGATAAAATTTCCTTTTACGTGGTCGGCTGGATCTCCATTGCTCTGCTTGGAATGTGCATGATGTTTGCCGATATCGCCGTCGGAGTGCTGCTGATTGTGTTCTTCGGATTGATTCTGACCGGTATCATGTTGTGGAAAAATCCGGAAGTTTTCAATATCAAAAAGAAGCAGAATATCCCATGGATGATGTCTGCATACTCTTTGCTTTATCTTTCGTCTGTGACGTTCGCTTGTTTTCACTGGCATGATGGGCAGCAGAGAAGTCTTGCCA
>JAZUCR010000211.1:0-1624 GCA_045639225.1 Victivallales bacterium | reverse complement strand
TGCGAATCCTTTCTGGATGTGACGCGGCGATTGAAGGAACTCGGACTGGGGTACCTGGCGCTCGACCGGGCGGCCTCGACCCTGTCGACCGGGGAACGGCAGCGGATGCAGCTGGCGCGGGCGGTGCGCAACCGCACGACCGGGGTGCTGTATGTGCTGGACGAACCCTCGATCGGACTGCATCCGGCGAACATCGTCGGACTGAAAGGTGTGATGCGCGACCTGATTGCGGACGGCAATTCGGTGATTCTGGTCGACCATGACACGGAAATATTGTCCGCCGCCGACTGGCTGATCGAGCTGGGTCCGAAAGCGGGCGCGGACGGCGGCCGGGTGATCGCCGAAGGCACCATTATGCAGATCAGCGGGAATCCGCATTCCGTGATCGGTCCGTTTTTGAAAGAGAAGAAAAAGGTTTTGACCGGGAAGTCCGCTTCCGATTGTTTCGAACTGGGACGGATCCATCTTTCGACGGGTGCGATCCATACGGTGAAACCGCTGGAGGTGGATATCCCGAAAGGTCGTCTCACCGTCGTGACGGGAGTTTCGGGTTCGGGCAAGACGACCCTGATTCTGGAGAGCCTGATCCCTGCGCTGGAGTCGGCTGTGTCGGGGAAGAAACTGCCGGAACATATCCGGTCGATTTCCGCGCCGGGCATCCGGCAGGTCAAGCTGATCGACGCCACGCCGATCGGGATCAATGTCCGCTCGACGGTGGCGACTTACGCCAATGTGCATGACGAACTGCGGAAGATCTATGCGCGGACGGACGAGGCGAAAAAACAGGGTTTCAAAGCCGGGGATTTTTCCTACAACACGGGGAAACTGCGCTGTCCGGTCTGCGACGGCACGGGGGAGATCAGTCTGGATGTGCAGTTCCTGCCGGATGTGGATATTCCATGTCCGCAATGCCGGGGCACACGTTATGCGCGGAACTGCGGGTCGGTGCATTATGTCAACCGGGCGGGGATCGCGAAATCGCTGCCGGAACTGATGGATATGGATATCGGTTCCGCGCTGGATTTCTGCGCCGATCTGAAACTGGTCCGGCAGCGACTGCAGACTTTATACGATTTGGGTCTGGGATATCTCACGCTCGGGGAAGAAACGCCGAGTCTGTCCGGCGGGGAGGCGCAGCGGCTGAAGCTTTCCAGCGAAATGGGGCGTTCCCAGTCGGATTCCGTGTTCATCTTCGACGAGCCGACGATCGGCCTGCATCCGCTGGATGTGCAGGTGCTGATGGAGGTGTTCCGGCGGCTGATCGCATGCGGTGCCACGGTGGTGGTGATCGAACACGATCTGGATGTGATCCGTCAGGCGGACCATGTGATCGACATGGGACCGGGCGGCGGGGCGGAAGGCGGACGGATCGTCTTTGCCGGAACGCCGGAAAAACTGCGCAGCTGTCCGGAGAGCATCACTGGACGGTTCATCTGAATGGAGCAGCATGTTTTTACGCGAACTTTTGTCGGACAGGTCGGACTAGTCGGACAGGTCGGACACCGCGGAAGACGGGAACAGCGTTAATTTCCTTGAAAAATCGCAGATTGCAGATATATTATTCAAAATATCAAAATCAACACAGGAAAGATGCGGAATGAAATACATAGGAGCCCATGTTTCC
>JAZUCR010000210.1:0-2206 GCA_045639225.1 Victivallales bacterium | reverse complement strand
GGCATGTAATCCTCTTCCCAGTCGCGGATGAAGTTCAGATCGGTGCCGCAGACGCCGCAGGCTTTGATCTCGATCAGCGCCTGTGTGGGACCCGGCGCGGGCAGCTCCATGTCCCGGATCTGGATGTCGAGGTATTTTCGTCCGAAAAGTGCGCGGTTTTTCATGTGTTTCTCCCTGTTTGAGTGATCGAATTGATATGACTGAAGAGATAACGCACCGCCAGCGGAAGCGTCATCTGCGAAGGTATGCACGAGGTGGAATCCAGCCGGTCCCGGAAACTCATTTCCGGGGCGAAAAACGTCCCCCGCGACTGGTGAAGCGCCAGGTGTCCCGCCAGCAGCCGGATGAATTCCGCGTGGTCGCCGTAAATGCGGAGACCCGAGAGCATATTGTAAAGCGGCCAGTCGTCCAGACAGCGGGCATAGGGCGGGAAATCGCGGAAGATCCGGAACGCCGTGGCGCCGTGGAAATCTCCGCCGCGGGCGCGCCGGAACGCGATGATCTGCCGTGCCGTTTCCGGCGGCAGCAGACCGCTGGAAAGCATTTCCGGATAGATCCGGTAATTGGTGTAGGAGGCCAGACTGTGGATATCATCGCCCGGCGCGGCTTCGATGAAGTCGTTCATATCGGTGAACGGCGGACAGTTTTCGGCACAGGGCGGGACGAAGGTCAGGCAGTCTCCGCAGGGAACCGCCGATGCGCGGCAGCGGCGGACGGCCCGGTCCGCAAAGGCCGCAGCCTTTTCTTCCGGGATCACGCCGGGGAAAGTCCTGGCGTATTCCAGCAGACCGCGGGCGATCCAGAGATTGGAGGAAAACCACTGCCGCGGCGGGGCGTTGCGCAAATCGTCTTCCGGACAGCCGCTGATCAGTTCCGGGTCCGCAGTTTCGGCCAATTTCCATAGCCGGAGCGCGGTTGCCCGGACAGCCGGTCCGTATTCCCGGAAAAAAGTTTCTTCGGCGGTTTCGCGTTTTGCTCGGGCAAACAGGGCGAGCAGCATGCCGTGTTCCGACATCGAAGCGCCGTTGCCGCGGTGACAGATCGTCCCGTCGGAAACAAAGCTGCCGATGAAGTGTCCGAGGAAATGGAACGCCTCCTGTTCCAGCCCGTAAAAGAACGCGCCTTCACAGGCGGTGAGGACCGTCGGCGGGAAGGATTCCGCACAGCGACCTTCGTCGCAGTAATAACGGGTCGCACCGTAGCGCAGCGCGCCGTCATACTGGGTGATGAAGGTTTTGGCCAGCGCGGCCAGGATCCCGTTTTTCAGGAAAGGGTGCGGAAAATCCCAATCGAGCACGGCCGCGAATTTGTTTTTCCAATGATCTTTCAGTGTTTTCAGCGCCGCTTCGAACGAACTGCCGTCGGTCATTCGGACCGGAACGGGCGGTTCCATCCGGAGCAGTTCCGCGGGGTCCTGCGAGCAGGGCAGGGGGATCCGGTAAAAAATTGTTTCAGAGCCGCCGACGATCCGCAGCTGCAGCGCATCCTCTTCATCGACCAGGGCGAGGAGCTCGGCTTCGGGATAACGTTCCGTTGCGAACCGGACGCGGGAAACCGGCAGCCAGCCTTCCAGACAATCATGGGAAAGCGGCTTGACAAACTTTCCGAACCCGGCGGTTTCCGGATCGAAAAGGGTCAGGAGAGTCCGCCGGACATCCCGCAGCGGATCGGGCTCAGAGCCGGGCGGGACGTACTGGCTTTCCAGCGTGATCACGCCCTTCTCATTGACCAGGGGTTTCCACGGCGATTTTTCGGTGCCGATGAGATCGAAGGAATTGGGCTGGGGCACGGCCGCGCACACCCCGGCGAAGAGCCGGTCGAACTCCAGCAGGAGTTTCCTCAGCTCTTCAGCCGGCAGATGCGGTGCGGCGTGGATCATGGCCTTCCCCGTGCTCAATCGACCTTGATCCGGCAGCTGCCTTCGATGCCCGAAGCAGCATCTTTGACCGTGAAACGCCACTCGCCCTTTTCATTCAGAGCCGGAGCGAACGGGAACTTGAACGTGCCGCCCGGAGCGCGGCGGATCTTGCGGAATTCCAGACTTTCACTGCCGTCCGGACGGAAGGCGCGGAGCAGCAGAACATGGAACTCCGGCTTGCCGCCGTCGACTGCGGCCTTTGCGGTGATTTCGGCCGGAGTGCCCGCCCGGACCGTGTCAGGCGCGGAAACCGTCACCTTGGTGACTTTGCCGGGGAGGGCAGCCAGC
>JAZUCR010000209.1:0-3730 GCA_045639225.1 Victivallales bacterium | reverse complement strand
CGATCTACGCCGGCCGGGAGGAATGCGGCGCAGACGAGCTGAAAGATCTCCCGAACGTCACGCCCGTCTCCTTCACCGACGGGGCATACTACAACTTCCCCGAGAGCCAGAAAATCGCCGACGGCGTCACCTACATCAAGGCCAAGGGCCACACCATGGGCAACAGCATCGTCATCGTGGAGAGTGACGGCCTCTTCTACATGATCCACGGCGATGTGACTTACACAGACGAGGCGCTCTATGAAAACAAGCTTTCGGTGGTGTTCGAGGACAAGGCCGCCGCGCGGGAGACGCTCGACCGCGTCCGCGACTTCATCGCGCACCATCCCACCGTCTATCTTTCCACCCATACGCCGCTGGGATACGAGAACCTTGAGGCGAAACGGACGGTCGATCTCGCGCATCCCACGGAGACTCTTCCCGTCGGGGAGATCCATTTCAAGGAAGCATCGGGGAAATACATCTGCTCCGTCTGCGGAAAAGTCTATGACCCCGCCAAAGGCGACCCCGACCACGGCATCCCGGCGGGAACGCCTTTCGAGACACTTCCCGCCGACTGGAAGTGTCCCCGCTGCCGCCAGCCCAAAAGCAAATTCAATCCGGCGTGACGGCAATGGCTCCGGCAAAGGGAACATACAAAGTCTCGGAAGAGACCCGTTCACGGCTCATTCATGCGGCGGGCGAGCTTTTCGCTTTGCGGGGCGTGGATGCTGTGACTGTGCGGGAGATCGCCGACAAGGCGGACGCCGTTCCCAATGCCGTCCGCTACCATTTCGGCGACAAGGCGGGACTGGTGTCAGCGGTGGAGGATTTCACCCTGACGCCCTGGCGTGACGGAAAACTTCAGAATTACTGCAGCAGCAACGACGGCCTGTATGCGACACGGGACGGATGCCGCCAGATGGTCACCGACGCCATCGACATCTTCTACGCCCATCTGATGCCCGACGGACAGCCGATATGGGTGAGCATGTTCCTGCTCCGTGCGGTGCTTACCTCGCAGTGGCTCGGAAAGGAACACGAGGAGATTGCCCGGCAGAGCATGGAGTGCTTCTGCCGGATCTTCCGGAAGGTCACGGACAATGACGACCATCTGTCCGCCGTCTGCTGGGCTATGGCCATCATGAGTCCGGGAATGATTTTCTCGAACTCAACCCTGGATTACACGACCATGAAGAAGTCCGTCGGGGTCAATTATACTTTTCTCCGCCGTCTTCAGGCAACGGTCACGCGCAACGCCCTCCTCGCGCTGGAGTTGGAGGGATAACTCAAATAAACAGACAGGAGAATCGAACATGTCGAAAAAAAGTATTCACGGACTGACCAAAGGAACTGAACTGGAAAAGACGGCCGCGATGCTGGCGCAGGGCGAGGCAAAGGGAGCGATGATGTATTATGCGCTGGCGAACCTTGCCCGCGAACAGGGGATGGAAGATGCCGCCGCCGTATTCACGGAAGCCGCGAACCAGGAGGCGAACCACGCCGGTTTCTACGCCGCGCTGAACGGCATGTATCCCCGGGATTTCTGGGCGCTGGTCCGCGGTCTTCAAAAGGCCGAGAGCGCCGGGGAAAATTCACTGAAAAAACTGGCGGATCGTTTCCGGGCCGCCGGACTGGACGCGGCAGTTCCGGAACTGGAAATTTTCGCTGCGCAGGAAGCGCATCACGGCGTCATTCTGCAGCAGCTGCTGGACAAATATGGGAAGAATGTCGATACGGCAGGCAAGATGGTCTATGTATGCGGATGCTGCGGCTACGAATACGTGGGCGATCTCAATGCCGAGCCCGAGGACTACGTCTGCCCGGTCTGCGGGATGCCGAAGAAGGTTTTTCATCGGAGGGACGACAAATGAAAAAAGCATGCGTTGGTTTTCCCGCCATCATCGGCAAAGTCCCGCTCCGAGACTACGGGATCGACGGACTGGAAGTACATGTTGACCATACTTCGACCGGAACCGTCTATTTTGTCAAAGCGGAAAAAGAGGTGGTGTTCCCGCTCCATTCCCACGCGGAACAATGGACGATCGTCGTCAGCGGCGAATGCCGTCTCTCAATGGCCGGAGAGGTGAGGACATACCGGGCCGGAGAAACCTATCTCATTCCGGCAGGCGTGCCGCATCAGATCACACTTGGAGCCGGATATTCGGAAGTGGACTACGTGGACGATCCCAACGATTGACCGCAAAAAATTTATGCAAGAAGATAACATGGCAAAGAAAAATCAGAGAACAGTAATTTTGGCAACGTTGCTCACGGTCTCGCTCTGCGCCGGATGCTACGGGACCAAAACGCCGCCGGCCTCGGCAAACGCAACTGAAAACGCAAAGGGTGTCAGGAAGATGATTTACGATTACACGCTCACTACCGGAAAAGGCGGTAAATTGAATCTGGCGGACTATAAAGGCAAGGTCATATTGATCGTGAACACTGCGACCGGATGCGGTTTCACCCCGCAGTATGCGCCGATCGAAAAGCTGTACAGGGACTATCATGCCCGGGGGCTTGAGATCCTTGACATTCCATGCAACCAGTTCGGCGGACAGGCGCCGGGGACGGATGATGAGATCCACGAATTCTGCACGGTGCACTTCAACACGACCTTCCCGCAGATGAAGAAGGCAGACGTCAACGGTCCGAACGAATTGCCTCTCTACACCTGGCTGAAATCGCAAAAGGGATTTCAGGGCTTTGACGAACACAAATACAAATCCCGGCTGGAGGCGATGTTTGCCAAAGCCGATCCCGATTGGGACAAGAAGCCGGACATCAAATGGAACTTCACGAAATTCGTCATCGACCGGAAAGGCAATGTCGTGGCCCGCTTCGAACCGACAGCGGACATGGCGAAAGTCGAAGAATGCATCAAGTCTCTTCTGTGAGAGCAAAAAAACGAATCCTCCTGGCTTGGTGATGCGATGTCCGCCTTTCGTGAACAGCTGGATGCTTATGTGAAGCAGAAATACGGTGTCGTGTCCGAACTGCTTCCGTTCTCTCACGAGGACTATTCCATCTATCGCCATACCCTTACCGGCAGATGGTTTGCCGTATTTATCGTGAAAGATCGCAGTGAGTTCGGCTTGCCCGGAAACGGCAATGCGGAAATCGTCTGTTTCAAAATCCGTGACAATATGCTGGCGGACGTTCTGGCGCAGCAACCGGGATATTTGCGCGGTTATCCGAGCCGCAAGTGGAACTGGCTGTCCGCAGTAATGGACGGCACGGTTCCGCTTGAAGATATCTGCCGTTGGTTGGACGAAAGCTATGAAGCGACGAAGTCGAAAACGAAGAACAAGAGAATTCCGCTGGCAAGGAAGCAAACATAATTCGCTGAGGTTTGGCGTATTACCGGAAATTTGACCAAGCCCGCAAGGAGAAATATGATATGAAAGCAATGATTCTCAATGGAAGTCCGCGAAAAAACGGTCACACAGCCGCTCTGCTCGGCAAGGTTCGCCAAGGACTGGAGACATCCGGCTGCGAAACGAAAACGATCCATTTCAGGGATCTCGGCGTTTTCGGCGGCTGCATTTCGTGTCTTGCCTGCAAAGTCAAGGGGAGCAAATGCAACGGCGTATGCGCCATCCGCGATGGACTTCGTCCGGTGCTGGAGGAGGTCATAGGCACGGACATTCTGGTCATCGGTTCTCCCGTGTATTTTCACTATCCGGTTGCGGCCGTGCGCGCATTCACCGAGCGGAAGTCGGATCGTAGCCATGTCGTTCTGTGAGCC
>JAZUCR010000208.1:0-2049 GCA_045639225.1 Victivallales bacterium | reverse complement strand
GTCGAGATCGGCGACTGGATCGCCATGGAATCCGAGAATGTCGACGGCATTGTCACGGAGATTTCTCTGCATACCGTGAAAGTACGCAACTGGGACAGAACGATCGTATGTCTGCCGATCTGCGATCTGGTCAACAAACATTTCACGAATTATGCCGCCATGGAAAAAGGCGGCGGCCGCCGCATCAAAAAAGCCATTCTGATCGATCAGCGCAGCATCCGTTTCCTGACGAACGAAGAAGTCGAGATCCTCAAGGGGTTCGATATTCTGAAGGATTATCTCGAGAGCAAGGGAAACGAACTTGTCCAATACAATTCTGGACGTTCGATGTTCAACACCCGTCATCTGACCAATCTCGGCACTTTCCGCGCCTATGCGGAACGGTATCTGCAGCAGAATCCGAATGTCCGCAATGATTTGACGCTGCTCGTCCGGGAGCTGGCTCCCACCAATTCCGGTGTGCCCCTCGAGATCTATTGTTTTTCCAAAGAAGTGAGCTGGGTTCCCTTTGAAAAAGTCCAGTCCGACATCATGGAACACCTGCTGGCTGTCCTGCCGAGTTTCCGCTTGCGTGTTTTCCAGAACTGCAGCGACATTTATCAGGCAGTCGGCAATCAGGTCGACGTCATCGGCGGAGCATTCCGCTTCGACCATCTGAAAAATCCCGTTTACACGAACGATGGGGATTCCGCCGGAGAACGGAAATCATAACGGACACGCTGACTTCGTTACGGCGATCCGGTTCCCCAATACCGGCTGGTCCGCCGCAGGCAGGAAAACGTCCGGGAAGTCGGCTGGAATCACTGGGGTTGAAGGGGTCAGTTTTTGACCGGAATTTTCATTGTAACAATACGATGGAGGGCATGATCGGCTGCATAACTATTCTGTTTACTATAAAATCTGAAGAAAAAACATCAATTTATTTGACTTTCTGTAAAAGCAACAATAAGTTATATTTTGAACATTGACTGTTTAATATTTGGAGGTTTAGATGGAAAATCTGATTCTGACGGGCTGGGGATGGAAAAGTTACGCCTGTGCGGCCGCGCTCGCGCTTCGGCATTGGAAAAAAGCCGATATTTTCGGCATGAGCACACGGCGTCTGCCGGAATTCCTGTATTATGAAGCGCACACTTACAAAAACATCGTGATCCTCGGCGTCGGCCTGACCGGCGATCCCGAACTGCTGGAAAAAGCGCTGAAGAAACTGAAGGCAAAATCGGTTCGGGTCTCCTGGATCAGCAGCATCGACGTCCCGGAGTCCATTTCGGAAGAGCTCCGGTCGATGCTCGACATTTTTGTCGACGGGGACGACATCACCCATGCCGTGAGTCTGTGTTATAACCTGCCGTATGATGATATCGAACCCCTGACCGTGGAGGAAAATCCGGACCGGAAGGTCCTGCCGTATCACCAGCTGATCGAAGCGGCCATGTATTTCTACCGCAACTACCAGGATGAAAAATCTTACGGCGACGCCATCCGGCATATCGCCAACGGCGATCCGGAAAGCCGCTGGTCCGAGTCCGAGCGTCTGCTCGTCGAACATTACAAGCGCTACGGCCGCCGCGAACTCGTCGGCAAGAGCCAGGCGATGCAGGACCTGCTGGCGAAGATCAACAAGGCCGCCCGGCATATCCACGCCCGGGTGCTGATCTACGGCGAAAGCGGGACCGGCAAGGAAACAGTGGCATTGCAGATCCACAACAAATCGTCTCTCAAAGACGAGCCTTTCATCGCTTTCAATTGTGCCAGCGTCACCCCGAATCTGCTGGAAAGCCGTTTTTTCGGACACGAAAAAGGTGCATTCACCGGGGCGAACGAGACGAAACACGGTCTGTTCGAGCAGGCCAACGGCGGGACGCTCTTTCTGGA
Organism: Victivallales bacterium; assembly: GCA_045639225.1. GTDB lineage: Bacteria > Verrucomicrobiota > Lentisphaeria > Victivallales > UBA1829 > SIG94. The sequence goes on along the minus strand of JAZUCR010000208.1, from coordinate 174 downwards.
TGAGATCGGCGAACTGCCGCTGGAAGCGCAGGGGATCCTGCTCCGGGTGCTGGAAGGCGGACGTTTCACCCGGCTGGGCGGCATCGCGGAAATCGAGGTCAATGTGCGTCTGCTGACCGCCACGAACCGCGATCTCGCCGGGATGGTGCGTGACGGCAAGTTCCGCGAGGATCT
>JAZUCR010000207.1:0-2450 GCA_045639225.1 Victivallales bacterium | reverse complement strand
CCCATCATCGGCTTCAGACTGAACCACAGACGGTAAAGGTTGCCGGCGATCACCGCCTGGATCGCCTGTCCCCGTTCATCATTGTTGGGAGCAGTGATCGTAATTTCGGAAAGATGGATCGGAAGCCCAGCTTCGGCCAGCATGGACATAGTCTTCCGAACCTGTTCGGGCGACTGCAAGTCGGAAATGCCGTCCGCGATATCCAGACACATCTGCGGCTCGAACAAATGCATCTGCGCTCCAAGAATATCGATTTTGCAGCCGCGCGCCAGCAAGTCCTTGACTTGTTTGAGATAATTCGGCTTCAGATGCCAGTCGTTGATATTCAGCCGGACCTCCGGCGGGAAAGCCTTCTGAGCGGTTTGAAACGCCCGGAACGTATAATCCGCAGGCATGGGACGCCCCTGATATCCAAGGCAGATTTTGGCGCCGGGGCGGAAATTCCCGGCAGTGACATCATAAGCGCTCTCATTGCAGACATCCCAGCTTTGAATCCGGTTGCCGTAATGCTCCGCGATCGCTGTGATCCGCTCATTGAATTTCCGGTTCAGATATTCGACGAATTCCGGATACTGTTCGGCGAGCGCATCGCCCTGCTTCATGATATTGCTTCCGCAGCGGACATCGGTGAGCATCTGGACCAGGACCTCCTTCGGCAGTTTTTCCAGGATGAAGCGGGGATACTGCCAGACGGAACTGCCCCAGATCAGAGGGTGCCCATGACAGCGGACCCCTTTTTTCCGGCAGAAATCCACGACTGCATCCGGCGCGGGCCGGCGCCAGTGCGGCTGCATCTTCGGATCGGTACACGTATTCCAGAAAGCCTCACGGTCTTTCTCTTCGGGACTGAAGCGGCATTTTCCCTCTTCCGGTTCGAACGGCTGCCAGTAGAAGGCAATCGTCGCAGAATTGAAAACATCTCCATACAATGCCCGGTAGCGGGCATTTGCCTCCGGACTGCCCAACTGGTCGAAATTGAAAATCTGCGCGCCGAAAACAAAATCATGGCCGGTCTGCTCGACTTTGACTTCGGTCCCGGCGGGTATGCCGGGAATCCGGAACTGACCGTCTGCTTTCCGGTTTTTTTCGATATCATTGTCGATTCGGGTCTGTTCCTCCGCATTCCAGCGGTTGAAATACCCGGACTTCATTGCCTGTTCATATCTCTGCATATCCATCATAATTCACCTTGAATTGGCTTGTCTGTCGAAACGCGCGGAATGAACTTGGTCGGGATATAACATTCCCGGGCGGCAGCCGTTTTCTTTTCAATGACATCCGCCAGCCAGTTCACAGTCCGGCTGCCCATTTCCTCGAAATCCTGCGCAATCGTGCTCAGCGGCGGATTGAAATTTTCGGATATGATCGAATTGCCGAATCCTACCAGCGAAAACGTTCCGGGGATTGATCCGCCGTTCATTTGTACGGACCGCCCCAAAGCCGCCGCCAGCTGGTCCGATTCGCAAATCACCGCATCCGCGGATTTCCGCAACTTTGGCAGCAGATGGTCTGTTAAATATTTCATATCATCCAGCCTGTCCGGTTTGTCCAGACGGAATACCTGGCTTTTTTGTTCCGCAAGATAGTTTTTCATTCCATCCCGATAGCCGTTTTCACGGTTTTCCTTATATTCGATCGGGCGGGTTCCCCGGAGCATCAGATAGGCAATTTTCCGGTGCCCGCGTTCCGCCAGCAGGCGGACGGCGTTTTCGATTCCTTTGCGGTCGTCGGTGGTGACACCGATGCCGCCGGGATTGCTCAAGTTGACCGTGCCCCACGGAATACTGTTTTTATCCAGCACGGCAGTGATCTCCTGAATTGTGGAAAGCTCCGCCACGTGGAAAATCACTCCGGCGGCGCGCCAGCCGAGAATCTTGCGGATGATCTCCGCATTGGTGTTTTTCTTGAGACGGTGAACAGTAACGGTATAACCGCGTTCGCTGGCGGCGTCCAATACGCCGTTCTGGATCCGGCCGGTATATTCCACCGAACCCATGTCCGCAGTAACGAATGCCAGCACCTGACTGTGTTTTTTCCCGATGGACGCTGCCAATTCGTTGCGGCAGTAACCGATCTCGCGAGCCACCCGCAGGATCTGGTCGCGCGTTGTCGCAGAGATCCCGAGTTCCTTATCCCGCCCGTTCAGCACGAGCGAAACCACCGAACGGCTGATCCCGCATTCCACCGCTATATCCGACATCGTAGGCATAAATTCATTATCTCCTAACACGTGTTAGCTTTAAAATATAACCGGAAGGTTTATTTGTCAAATGAATTCCGGAAAAAAAACGGATTTTCTTATATTTTGAGTATGACGTCACTGGCGTTGGGTGGGCGAAAAGATCTGTTCGCGAACAGAAACGGAGAATACGGAGAGAACGGAGAATACGGAGGACGCGCAAGACAGGAGCTGCACCTGGATAGAAAATCAGAATGAAAATCCTGGTTTC
>JAZUCR010000206.1:0-14947 GCA_045639225.1 Victivallales bacterium | reverse complement strand
GGTGTTTTTCCTCCCGACTCAGCGGGAGATCCAGGTGCATGCTGACCCGGAAATAATCCTGCAGATCGTTTGCTGCATATTCGATCAGCGGATCGGCATTTTCCGGCAGGACAATGCACCACGATCCATCCACTGCAGTTTCGTTTTTCGTCGGCTTCAGCGCGGGATCGCGCCGGTCCGGTTTATGGATCTGATCCAGCTCCTGCCGGAAGGCATAGGCTTTTTCTTTCATGCTCATTTGGAGTTACTCGGCTTCCTTGATTGTAATTTTTCCGCTCACGGCATCAGACGCACCGGGAGTTTGCGTATTCCAACAATTTACAAAACACATTCCCACAGATAGCCGGCCCGCAGTTCGGTATCGGTCTCGCCGGCGAAAATCCGGTTGCCGTCCGCGAAACAGATATCGTGTCCGATATAAAGCTGATCCTCGCCATCTGAGATCAGGCCGAAATCCTCGAAGTTGCGTTTTTCGCGGTCATAGGCAAAAAGATGACATTTGCCGTAGAAGCCGGCGATGCCGTAGATGCGGCCGTCTGGTCCGACTTCCAGCGCGGGCATGCGGCGTTCCGGGGTGGGGCGGCCCAGATATTCCACCTCGGCGGTTTCGGGATGGATCCGCAGCAGGTCGCCGGTGGCGCAGCCGACATAAAGAAGACCGTCGCCGCCGTTGAGCATCATGTCGATCGGTCCCGCGCCCGGATACATCAGATCGGCTCCCTGTCCCGGGATCAGCGAATGGTTATAGTAACGGACCTGATTGGTATCGGGGTCATAGCGGAACAGATTATGGGTGCGTGTGTTCCAGGTGGACCACACTCCGCCGCGGTCGTCCAGAGCCATGATGTGAGGCGCGCTGCCCATATACTGCCGGAAACGGACCTGCCGCGTATTGATATCGAAGACGAAGAATTCGAAAACCGGATAAGTGACGCCGTAGATCAGACCGCGGTCCTCATCGACCGTAATGGTCTGAATGTAATCATGCGGCACGGGGATCCCGAGAAAATCGTATTTGCCCGTGGCGAAATCATACTTGAAAATCCGGCCCCCGCGGGCTTCCTGCCGCTGATCTTCACGATGAAGACACGCAGTTGCTCCATAGGCATTCCCCTGACGGTCCAGCTGCAGCGAACGATGGATCTTGATCTCGAATTTTTCCGCTTCGGGACCGAATTTGAGATCGGTGAAACTGCCGTCGGCGGGATTGAATTCGAACATCAGATCGTTGTTGAAGGCGGTCATGCCGCAGATGACCGTTTTCCGCTGCGGGTGATATGCCAGACTGGTAAAGGAAATCAGATTCTTTTTCCAATCCTCGTTGGAGGTGAAATCGCGGTATCCCATGGTCCGGAGCGGACGGGATACGGGGTGTCCGAGAGTGCGCAAGACGTGTTTGATGACTTTCATATTGACAAATCCTTTCTGAAGTTTTCCGATTCTGAGCAGACAGCTTTCATTTGACGAAATCGTTGTATTGACCGATGGATGCCGGGTTGAACGCATAGGGCCGGCGTTCCGCATTCTCCCGGATATACGCAAGGAACTGCCGGCGGAGGGTCTCATACTCCGCGGAATGATGATTTTTCCGGGCGATGAAGAGTTTCCGGCTCAGTTCGCCGGCGCGGATCCCGGCGGCAATGAAATCAATGCGTTCCAGAACCTCCGGATCGTTTTTCGCTTTGATCCGGGCTTTATCCAGCAGAGCGTGAAGGGAACCGATGACCTTTTCATCGAAGAAATCCAGATATTCCCCTTCGGCTTCGGCGGCCGCATTGGTGGTCTTTTCCAGGAGGGAGAACAACGCACGCATTTCCGGGGCGGCGGGACCGAAGCCCTGCCGGCAGAAATCATCGGCGACGGCATCGAAGCCGAGCCGGTCGGGATTCCAGAGGGCTTTGGCCAGCGCGTAGTAAACCAGCGTTTTGCAGGCCCAGTGCTGTTCGAAGCAATCGATATCCGTGCCGACGATGAAATTGGCCTTGAAAAGTTCCAGATCCTCGAACATTTTTCTGGCGAAATCCTGCGGGGCAAGCACCGAATTGAATCCCCAGAGGGCATTGGTCCGCCAGAAATACGTGCCGGGGAACGACGCATATTTCATCATATCCCGGAGATGGTTCTTCCGGACGGATTCCCGGGTGTAATTCAGATTGGCGACCAGGATCAGCAGGGACGGATGCGGCTTGACTTTGACCGGTGCCGACATGTAATGACTGTAAACGTACATGTAGATTTTGACCTCGGGATGCTTTTTGACCACGATTTCCGCCACCGCGTTGGAAAAAGAGAGGACCCGGTCGGTCAAAGCGACATATTTGACCTTCTGCCGGGTGAGTCCCATCAGGAACGGGATCATTTCCGGAGCAGCGTTGACAGGGTCGAGTTCCCGGCATTTCCGGCACATACAGAACGTGGTCCCGCCGCCATCCGGAAGCGGAATGGAAACGACCCTGGTCCCCGGCGCGGCCTCGATCGCCCGCAGACAGTCGGCAGCGACCTGCCGGATCATCTCCCGGTTGCTGTGGCAAAGCCGGTAACGGACCGGAGAAGAATCCTGCGAACGGCTTCCGTTGCTCTGCAGGGCAAAATATTCCGGATGGGTCTTGCCGAAACGCTGATAGAAATTTCCCCGCGAAGAATGGCTGAGCCCGATTGCCCATTTCCGGTTCTTTTCCCGGTTGGGAATGATTCCGTGCCAGCTGAAAAAATCATTGGTCCCGGCAGTTGTCGCATCCAGATAATTGCGGAGATCGACCCCGCATTTCGCCGCATTCTGCGCTGCGCGGGGATAAAACTTTTTGGCAAAACGGATCGCACGGGTCGACAGTTTCGGGGTCGAATGAAGCTTCAATTCGGGGGCATAAAGCGTCGGACGCTTTGGAATGACGGTGCCCGATCTGCCCGGCCAGAGTTTCCGGCAGCCGAGTTTTTCCAGCAGATAATGGACGGCGAGCGAGGGCCCCTGGTTTTTTCCGCCGACCCAGAGTTTGCCGCCGCGGGTCTCCGCGATCGCCGTGTCTTCGCCGGCATCTTTCAGATCCTTGCCTGCCAGTCCGGCAGTTTCCTCATCGAACAGCACGACCGCATTGCCGTTTTCCGGGATCGAACGCACGATCCGGAACGATGCTCCGGTCATTGCATTCAGATATTTCTGCAGTTCCGCTGCCAGCCGTTCCAATCCCTTCGACGGCGCAACGATCACTGCACTGGCAGTCCCATTCCTGCTCAGCAGGAAAGCATTCTCGAGCGGCTCCGCCTGACGGTAAACGGCCTGGTTCCGGAACGTTTTCGGTGACGGCAGTTTTCCAGGTGATCCCAGCGGGACCAGTCCCCACTGCGTTTTTTCCGGAAAGTCCTGCCGCAAGGCGATATTGGCAGGGGTCTTGAACAGCGCAATGAAAAGCTTCTGCAGTTCGGCGGCGGCACGGCCGCGTTCGTTCAGCACGAAGATCCCGTTGTCATCCGGATCGCCGAGGATCTCGTTGCGGTCGGGCACCAGACGGAACGGATTGGTCGCGATCCAGTAAAGTGCGCCTTTGCCGACCCGGTTGACCGTAAACGCGGGGATCTTGCCGTGCGAGGTGCGGAATTCTCCGAGAACGGCGGCCGAGGTTAATTTGCCGGGGCAGCAGTTGACACGGTTCTTCCAGTTCTGGACAGAAGAGTCCAGTTCCGCATTTTTGCGCAGACTTTCACCTCGGGCGGTAAAGACAAATTCGCCGATCTCACTGTTTTTGACCGACTGAAAAGACGCAAAACCGAAAAGCGGAGCCAGAACGCCCATACTGCGTTTGCCGCCGGTCAGAAAAGGCGGGACTTCGCCGCTGACGACGATCACGCCGCCGTTTTCCAGGTAGCTGCGGACTTTCTCCAGCTGATCGGGCGCGGTCCAGACTGGACGTTTCTTCTCGACTTTCAGGGTTTCCCCGATATAGACCAGTGCATATTTTGCATAATCCGCGGGCTGGAGTCCTTTGGCCGGGACGAATTCGATATCGGATCTGCGCAGAGCCATCTGGACCCGGGACGCATCACCGCCGGTCACGACTGCGGGATGTCTGACCGGGATCCTGCTGACACCCGGAACACGGTCCAGCAGCGCAAAGACGAAACGGGAAAACTTTTCCGCACTTTTCCCCTGGGCATTCAACTCCCATTTGCCGTTTTTGGAATACTGTCCCAGTTCGATTTCCCCATTGCCGGCGATCCGGTGCATGGTCGGAGCAAGGAAATATACTTTCCCCCTGCCGCAGGAATTTTCCGTCGCCGCGGCACAGGTCTTGCCTGCGGCATGAAAGGTCATCAGAATCCGGGCCGAATTCAGACCGTCGGCCGCCAGCGAAGCATTCCGCAGCCAGCCGGAATGTTTTTCTCCGCTTCCGCATCTGGCGGCCAAATCCGGGTCGGAGACTTCCGCGAAAGCCGCCTGGTCCGGCGGCACCTGCCGAAAAGCTTCGAATCCGAAAAACCGGACATATTTTTCCGGAAGTTCTTTCTTTTGCCCGGTCAGCTGGAAAGCGGTGTCGCCGGACAGAATGAGAACTCCGCCCGCCGCAACATATTTTTCCACTTCGCGAAACTCTTTTTCGCTCCATGGGTTCAGCGCAATGCCCTGCACGCTCTCGCCGATATAGACGGCAGCATAATTCCGCCAGCTGCCGGCCGGCGGCCAGTCGCGTATCGTTTTCGAAGCGATATTTCCGTCCGAAAGGACTTTGCCGACCTTCCAGGTGTCGGACCCGTGGCCAAGCAGAAGGACCGGCTTCGTTTCAGCGGCGTAACCAGACAGAATGGAAAAAGACAACAGCAGCAGTAACAGAATATCCCGGACTCTGATTTTCATGATGGATTCTTCCCGTGGATAGATCTTCAGATGTCGGTGTAGGTGATTTTCAGCGTGGCGCTGGAAATCCGGTATTTCGACTGGATATCGGAAATCGTGTCGTGGGAGACATCACCCGCATGCTGGAGAAGATTCGCCCCGCGGTTGTGCCGCGGATGGATCCCGCGATACAGCGAAGAGGATGCAGTCGACCGGTCGACGAACGCACCCTGTCCCTTATAAGTGTCCCAGTGGGAATCCATCAGCAGGGGACGCAGTTTGATATCCGACGGGATGCTGTCCGGATACCATCCTTTGTATTGCCCGAAATTCCGGAAACGGAAATAGTCCAGAATGTTGTTGATCGAGCCGTAAGTGCTGGCCATCCGGTTCGAATAATTCGGGATGTACTTATTGGGATAGAACCCCGGACAGATCCAGACATTCGGATTGGTAATATATTTTGTCGTGGAGTAGAAATATCCGAACCACCAGACCGTAGTCTTTTTGCCTTCATCGTTGATGATATTGTTGTTGTTCGGCGGGATCCAGTCGTTGTTGTCGTCCGCATAATTGACGAAGACCAGGTAGCATTGATGCAGATTGTTGATGCACTTGGTCGAAACGGCCATCTTCCGGGCCTGGTTCAGCGCCGGCAGCAGCATTCCCGCCAGAATGGCGATGATCGCGATCACGACCAGGAGCTCTATCAGGGTAAAAACTTTTCTCCGGGCGGTCCGGACTGCTCGGCGGATTCCTGATCGTTCCGTTCTTTTCAGCACTGCTTCTTCGATTCTTGTTTTCATTCCGTCACCTCTTTTTTGATTTGATATGTTTTTATAATCAGTCAAAATCACTGTTTTTTTCGGAAAACCAGCGTGATCAGCGTTTCGAGCCGGGAAATCCGGATGATCCCGTTCCCGCTCGCGACCTCAGGCACCGCTTCATCCGGCGAGATCACTTCGTCCGGACCGTCCGTTTCACCTGAAATTCGAACTTCCAATCCTTCGACGGAATGTTCATTGTCGGGATTGAGCAGATGGACGATCTGCCGGCCGTCCGCAGTCACGGTGCGTTCCAGGAGGATGTTTTCCCGGTTCATCCGCACGGCCCGCGGGACTGCGGCGGCAACCGCCTTTTGAAATTCAGACTCCGCTTCGGGCGTGTTTTCCGGAAGCGGGATCACCGTTTCCGATTCGAATGGACGGTTCTCGCGTTCCTCGCCGTTCTCACGGTAAACACCCGGCACGCCCAGAAATACGAGCTGCGCACCGGCTTCTTTCAGTTTCCGGATCTGTTCGACTTCACCATCGGAAAGATATTCCGCACCGGGGATCAGCAGCAGACCGGAAACGTTTTTCTGGTCGGAAAGCCGAACGAAGGAATAGACCGCGGCCTGATCCGCGAGGGCATCAGCGGTGAGATGCAGGATCCGTTCATACGCGCACCCGAGAGCCAGCCGGGAATCCGGCAGATAAAGGATCCGGGCATCGCAAAGCGGGCGGGCATCGTCATAGAGTTCCTGATGCTTTTTGAAGAAGCCGAAACAGTTCCGGATCGTGGAAAAGTGCATATCGTCGTCCAGCAGCATTTTGGCGCCGTGTTTGACCGAACGGGCCGCCCAGTTGGTCCCGGCAATGGCTCCGAAAACCATGCTTTCGGAGAGGACCCGTTTGATCGCCGCCGGATTCCGGGGTTCGACGCCGAAAGAGGTCCACATGGTATTGAACGCTTTCTTTCCGGCCATGGCGGCGAGTTTGTAGGCGATCACCGCATTTTTCAATTCGCCGTTCGCCCGCTTGCCGATGAACCGGTCAGGGGTTTCGATGAAGATAAAGTCGGAATCGGGGTCATGGGCGATCTCGTATCCGAGCTGGACCGGAGTGATCTTGACATCGGCGAATCCGCTGTTGATGATAAGCATGGGTGCATCCGGCCGCAGAGTCTTCACATAATGGTAGATTTTTCCGAACACCTTCTCGTAAAGCGAACGGTAATAGCGGAGCGCCATCAGGGCGATCGGATCGGTTCCCCGCACCAGCGGAATCATCGGGATCCGGACATATTCGAATGACGGCAGTCCCACCGAACGCGGATCGGGGATATTTTCCTTGAGGAACGACCGGAACCCGGCCAGACAGCGGTCGCAGCGGCAGGGCGGAGCAACGGCGTTGTCGATATGAAAACCGTCCAGTCCGACATGGCTGATACCGTATTCCAGCACCCGCGGGTAATATTCTGCGTAATAGCGGGAATTCAGGCAGAGATAATCCCGGTAATTGTCGCATTCCCTGCCGGCAGCACGCACGATCCGCATGGATTGCAGATCGGGGATCTCGCAGGACAGAGATTCATCGAAGACGCTGTTGATCGTGGCGTATCCGAGAACGCGGATGCCGTGCCGATGGGCGATCTCCACGATTTTCGCGGTGTTTTCCATCTCCTCGCGTTCGAATTCGAACCCCATGGCCTTGTAGAAATGGGTATAAATCAGATTCACGCCCAAGTCGGCCAGACGTGCGATGGCCTCTTCGGTATGAAGCCGGTGATACCAGGCATCGATCCATTCACCGTTCCCGAAAAGGGTTTTGCTGTTCCCGTTCCGGCGTTTGTAAAATGCGAGCGGCTCGTGTCCCCAGAATGCCCACAAAATCGGTTTCCCGTCCATAAAAAACTCCTATGCCTGTTTCATGCGGTTGGCGGAACGGGAAAAACAAACCGATTCCCGTTCGATCAAAGCAGCATGAGTATGATAAACATTATTTTCATCAGGATGCATCGGCAGTTTTTTCTTCATGACCAGACGCACCAGCAACAGACCGGTTTCCTGAAGGGATTCGCGCATCGTGGTCAGCGGGAACGGCATCCGGCAGGCGATCTCCGTATCTCCAATGCCGATGACCGAAATACCGTCAGGAAAACGCAGGCCGTGTCGGACGGCATAAGCCTGGACTCTGGCCGCGATATTATCGGACAGCGCGACAAAAACCGTCGGACGCTGCCGCGGGGGCAGAGACAGCATTTTCTCAACGGACGATTCGATGTCATCGGAACAGCTGATCCAGCGGGGATCGACCTCGAGTCCGCATTCTTCCATACCGCGCAAATATCCGACATGACGGTCTTCGACGTAATGATACCGGTGCGGCACGCAGAGCAGTCCGATCCTGGTATGGCCTTTCCCGGCCAGATAATGCACCATTTCCGTGGTCATTTCGACATTATCCACGTTGACGGCGGGAAAATTCCGGTGTCCTTGCTCGTAAGCGTAAACCAGATGGATCGAAAATTTTTCCGCCAGTTCGGCGGCCTGCTCGCGCAAATCGGGATCGACGCTGATCATGATGACCTTGTCGATGCGGTTCTCCACGATTTGGCGGAAAGATGGTTCCAGCTCATTTTCCGAGAAGATCTTGACACTCTGCCGGAGATCGGAAGCTTCCAGCATGATACCGGCCATAACCTGGTTGAACGGCGCGGCCGTCCGGTATTTCATCACGTTCAGGATCACGGCAATGGTCTTGACTTGTCCGGTCCGGATCGCCGAAGCAAGCTGATTGCGCCGATAACCGATCCTGTTGGAAATCTCCAGAATACGGCGCCGGGTTTCGGGGCGGACTTTCGCCGCATATGCATCATCGTTCAGCACGTGGGAAACCACGCACTTGTCCACGCCCGCTTCCAGGGCGATATCTTTGATCGTCGGCAGTTTCATTTTTCCATTTCGATCCGCTCTATGCAATCGTTAGCATAATTATAATCGGAAATATGAAAATGTCAAGGGCGTGAATGGAAAAATACCAATATTTCCGGAGTTGAAATGCTGCAGCCCGGCAGATCAGCGTTATTCCAGTTCGCTGCAGGCGATGATATCCACCCCCGTGCCGAGGATGTTTTTGATGACCGTGTCATGGATCTTCACCGGCGGCTTCACCGTGACCGTGCGCAGGACTTTCATGCATTCGGGAATGCGGTCGCGCGGGATGCGGTCGGCCGAACGGACCGGCAGCAGTACTTCCGCCGCCCCGCTGGTCCGCACCGATCCGGTCAGAATGCGCATCGGACAGATGAATTCCTGCTCAGCATAGGCTTTGCCGCGCGGACAGGAGAAACCCGTGACGGATTCGATCCGGGAACCTTCCCCGGCAACGGCGATCCGGCAGCCTTGCGGACAGACGGTGCAAATGATAGTCTTTTCCATTTTATTTTCCTCCCTCCGCCGCAATCGAAACGGTCAGATTTCCTTCGGTAAGCACGGAATTTTTCAGGTTCAGGTGTTCCATTTCGCCGGGACTGACGCGCCGGACTTTCCGGCTGGTCAGGATTTTGCCGGACTGTGCCGCCGCCAGTTCGGAAGCTCCGCCGGGCGCGGTGACGCGGAAATAAAGCGTGAGCTCGGTGTCCTCGCCGGAGAGCGCGATCCGCTGAGGCACCACATAACGGATGCCAGGTCCGGGCGTGCAGGCGATTTCCTTTGCTTCCGGCAGTTTACCCGCGGCGAAGAGCGCGGCGCTTCTGCCCGCCTGTTCGCTTTCCCGCGAAACATTGTCTACCAGATCGTTCACATGCACCACATTGCCGCAGGCGAAAAACGACGGCAGCGAGGTCTGCATATACTGGTTGACGGACGGTCCGGAAGTGACCTTGTCGATGGCGATCCCCGCCGCACGCGTGAGTTCGTTTTCGGGAATCAGGCCGACCGACAGCAGCAGGGTATCGCATTCGATGACCCGTTCCGTGCCGGGCACGGGCTGCCGTTTCTCATCCACCTGGACGATCCTGACCGCTTCCACACGCTGATGTCCGCGGATCTCCGAAACGGTATGCGAGAGCAGCAGCGGAATATCGAAGTCGTCGAGGCACTGGACCCGGTTGCGGGTCAGCCCGGCCAGATACGGCAGCAGTTCCACGACCGCTTCGACTTTCGCGCCCTGGAGCGTGAGACGGCGCGCCATGATCATGCCGATATCGCCCGAGCCGAGGATCACGATCTTTTTGCCGTTCATCAGGTTCTGAGGGATCACCTGACGCTGTCCCGCGCCGGCGGTATAGACGCCTGCCGGACGCGTGCCGGGTGTGCGGATATTGCCGCGGGTGCGTTCCCGGCACCCCATCGCCAGCACGATCGCCCCGGCTCGAATGTCGAGAAGTCCGCAGGAGGGTCCCAGCACGCGCAAATACCGGTCGCCGATCTCGAGCACAGTCGCATCGGTCAGAAATTCCACTCCGGCCTCCCGCGCGGTTTTCACAAACCGGTGGGCATATTCCGGACCCGTCAGTTCTTCCTTGAAATAGGTCAGCCCGAATCCGGGATGGATGCACTGCAGCAGGATGCCGCCGGGCGCCGCATCGCGTCCGATAACCAGCACGCGGCCGGCTCCCTGTTTTTTCGCTGCGGCCGCCGCGGCCAGTCCTGCCGGCCCCGCGCCCACCACAGCCACATCACAAATAAGAGTATGTCCGTTCATCACTTGGCCTCCCCGTCAATGGATTTGCCGACCACCATATAGGAGCCGGGCTGGTTTTTCAGAATCGCGGATTCGGGCACGCCGAGTTCGCGGCTCAGGATGCCGATGATCCGGGGCGCGCAGAAGCCGCCCTGACAGCGGCCCATGCCGGCCCGCAGACGGCGTTTCACCGCGTCGATCGAACGTGCCGGGATCGGCGAATGGATCGCCTGGATGATCTCTGCCTCGCTGACCGTTTCGCAGCGGCAGATCACCCGGCCGTAACGCGGATCTTTCGCGACCGCGGCGGCTTTTTCCGCCGGATCCATATCGCGCAGCAGACGGATGCCCTTCCTGACCGGATCGTAATTTTCATTCCGTTCGGCCTTGAGACCGATTTCCATGAGCTTGCGGACCACATGTCTGCCCAGCGAAGCCGAGGCGGTGAGGCCGGTGGACCGCACACCGGAGATATTCACGTAATTCCGGAGATCGTCGTAGACATCGACGCAGACGCCTTCCGGGACCTTGTTGGGCCGAAGTCCGCAATACTGCGTGATGGTGTCGGAAAGCCGCACGCCGGGGATCAGATTCGCCACATCGCGCGCAACGCTGTCCAAGCCTTCCGCCGTGGTCGAATGGTCGAGCTTGTCTTCCAGGTCTTCCGCGGTCGGGCCCACGAGCATGTTGCCGTGGATGGTCGGACACATCAGCTTGCCTTTGGTGATCTTGGTCGGGATCGGCAGAACAATGTGATTGACCTTGCAGGAGGTGTTGCGGTCAAGAATGAAGAACTGTCCCTTGCGCGGATTCACGCGGTAGTCCGCCTTGCCGACCATTGCTGTGACCTCGTCGCAGTAAAGCCCCGCGGCGTTGACGATGTATTTCGCCTCGATTTCGCCGCCGGTCGTGGATGCACCGGTCACCCGGCCGTCCTGCGTATGGATCGCGGTGACCCGCGTCCCGAGCAGGAACGAAGCGCCGTTCTGACAGGCGTTTTCAGCGTAACCGACGACCAGCAGGAACGGGTCGATGATGCTTTCCCGCGGGATATAAAGGCCGCCCATGACTTTCGGGTTCAGATTCGGTTCGATCTTCAGCAGTTCGGACGCGGTCAGATAATCGACGTCGTAAACGCGGTTGAGAAAAGCTTTTTCACGCAGGGCGCCGAGCTGGTTGAACTGTTCCTCATTGAATGCGGGCAGAATGCCGCCGATGCGGGCAAAAGGCACGTCCAGTTCGCGCGCGATCCTGTCATACATCGGATTGGCGGCGACCACCAGTTCGGATTCGAGCGTTCCCGGTTTGGCATCGTAGCCGGTATGGATGATCGCGCTGTTGGATTTGGAGGCGTCGCCGCCCACATCCTCGTTTTTGTCGACCACCAGGACCCGGAGACGGTACCGGCTCAATTCCCGGGCGATGGAACACCCCACCGCTCCGGCACCGATGATCAATACATCGGTTTCGATTGCCTTTTTCATCATGGTTATTCCTCGTTTCTGATTCGAAAAATTACTTGAAAAAAGTCCGCTGCAGCATCAAAAACCTCACGGTTCATGACTTGAATATACATGACCATATTCAGCTTTGCAAGTTTTTCGACTAACAAAATATCTGAAAAATGCGATTTGGCGGGGACACCAAAAAAACGATTGAAAAATTCCGGATGCGAATATTGCTGTCCGTTTCTCCGGTCAAAGTTGCATCTTCGGAAAAACGTGCTATGTTACGCCGTCTGAAAAAACGGGGTATGCCGATGAAGAAAATCTGGGGTTCCGCCGCGATGATCGCGGCGACATTGATCTGGGGAATAGCGTTTTCCGCTCAAAGTGCGGGGATGCGCTTCATCGATCCGCTGCTCTTTACCGCGCTGCGCTCCATTATCGCGGCATTCGCCATGGCCGCGGGCGTGGTTATTTTCGATCTCGCGGGAAAGAAACGTCTCTCGTTCTGGGGCGATGCCGCCGATCCGGTTTCCAGACGGAATTTGCTGCTGGGCGGTTTCTGGTGCGGCCTGGTTCTGGCGGCGGGCAGTTCTTTCCAGCAATACGGGCTGAAATACACCACCGCCGGGAAAACCGGTTTTCTTACCGCGTTATATATTGTGATCGTGCCGCTGTTGGGCATTTTTTTCAAACGCAGGACATCCCCGGTGCTGTGGCTGGCGGTCCTGCTGGCGCTGACCGGTTCCTATCTCCTGTGCGGCGGTATCGATTCCATCGGCAGAGGCGAGGTCATGGTGATCATCTGCGCCTTTATTTATTCCGTGCACATTCTGGTGATCGACCGTTATGCGGCCGTTTGCGACTGCATAAGACTCTCCTGCATCCAGTTCGTTACAGCTTCGGTTCTGGTGAGTATTTCGGTCCCTGCTGCCGGTGAATCGGTGATTGCGGGCAAGATCTGCGAAGCGATGCCGTATCTGATTTTCTGCGGGATCGGTTCGAGTGCTCTGGCGTTTACCTTGCAGATGGTTGCGCAGAAATATCTGCATCCGGTGACGGCGACTCTGCTGATGAGTCTGGAATCGGTTTTCGCCCTGCTTGGCGGCTGGATTTTCCTGAACGAAGCTCTGACCCTTCGGGAATTGAGCGGCTGTGCGGTGATATTTCTGGCGATCATCCTGGCCCAGCTGCCGTTCCCGCGCCGTCAAACAGCCTGAATCCGCGGGATTACGGCAATTCGTGTTTCTTGTTTTTGCTGTATTGGCAATACCCGATCCTCACCGAGGACGGACTTGAGAACCGCTCGCCGCAGAACCGGCAGAAAAGATTGCTTGTCGACGTGCAGGTGGACAATACATGCTTCTTGTTCTGGGAGTATTGGCAGTAACCGATCCTGACACTGCTCGGTGATGAAAAGGTGTCTCCGCAGAAGGCGCAGAAATACTTACGGGACGATGAATGTTCCCCGCCCAGCATATGTTTGTTCCGCGGCGAGTACTGGCAGTAACCGATCCTGACACTGCTCGGTGATGAAAAGGTGTCTCCGCAGTAACGGCACACATATTTGCTCGAATTGCCGTCCCCGCCGGCCAGTGTATGCTTGTGGCTGGTGGAATACTGGCAATACCCGATCCGCACGGACGATGCACTCGAGAAGGTGTCCCCGCAGTGCTCACAGGTAAACTTGTTGTTCCTGCACGAAACGGCAACGTGTTTGTGATTTCCGGAATACTGGCAATATCCGATCCGCGCACTGTCGGCCCGGGAAAACTTGTCCCCGCAGTATTTGCAGTAAAAATCGTCCGCTGTCAGCAGGCTGCCGGCGAACATCATGCCCGCCGATACGAAAACTTGAAACCATTTCATTTTGCATCTCCTGTTTTTGTCACTGAAAATACCGTGACCGGTTATTACTGATACGTTTCTTCCCGTTGTTTTTTTATGTCTTTTCGCCGTTTTTCGATATCGGCAGACGTTTCGGGGCAGGGGAGATGCTTGCTTCAGCCCCTTGTTTCCGGTCACACCAGTTTCAGCAAAGCCTGCCTGCCGGTCATTTCCGCGGTGACACCCCGCGCGGCCGCCGCCGAAGACATGGCTTTCACCTTGGCGGCGAGCATGTCGTCGAAATTTTTCACGCCCGAAACGATGACCGCAGCATCGCCGACCCGTTCAGCGGTTTCCAGCGACACATAACCGCAGCCGAGGAAGCCGTTTTTCGCCTTGATGAGCAGCAGAGAGGTGTTTCCCGTCGGGATCGCGTAACCTTCCAGAATATTGCCTTCGAGATCGATCTGTTCCATGATTTCTTCCTTTTGTATATGGTTTTATTCGATGCCTTTGGCATCCAGCCCGAACTGTTCGAACCCGAGGTTGCGGATCGGATGATTTTTGCCGGATGTGACTTTGTCCACCACCCCGGCGGCATCTTTCAGAACGGTATCCGGCGCCCGGTCGGACGGTCCGGCGATTTCCGCACGGGCGATCAGGATCAGTTCCGAATGGCGCGTGGTCTCGGTCTCGGTCGAGAACAGCCAGCCGAGCACCGGGATGTCCTTCAGCAGCGGGATGCCCGAGACGCTCCGGATCACGTTGGTCCGTTTGATGCCGCCGATCACGAATTCCTTTCCTTCGTTCCCGACCTGGATCTCCGTTTCGAACGCGGACTTGTTCAGACGCGGCGAGCCGTTGCTGTTCCAGCCGAGCAGACTTGTGCCGGATACTTTGACCGGCAGAATGGTGGCTTTGCCGGTCACGACCGGCGTTACGTCCAGTTCGAATTTGAAGCCGTTCGCCGCTTTCGTGGTCTGCGTGTTCCCGTGTTTCAAGGTCAGATCGGCTCCGGCGGGCAGCTTCGGATTGCCCGCGATGATCTTGTCGTTGACCGTGCTGTCCGGGATGGGATCCTGCTCCTCGTAAAACAGTCCGGTCCCGACTGCAATGGTGGCCAGTCGGCGGTTTTTCGCCGTCAGCACGCCCTGCGTCACCACTTTCGCCCGTCCCGTCGAGGTCAGAAAATCGAAATATTTGCTGTTCCACTTCGGGTTGAAGTTGAAGAAATCCGTCCGGCTGGAGTGCGATGCGTCGATCCCCGCGGCGAACGTGTTCGCCCAGTTGTTGCGGTAGCGTCCGCCGACCGAGAAGAAATCCACACCGGCGTTGTTCTTCCAGCTCTGGAAATCCACGCCGAGCTTGTCGTCGTTTTCGGTGCTGACTTCGATCAGCTGATA
>JAZUCR010000205.1:0-4973 GCA_045639225.1 Victivallales bacterium | reverse complement strand
TTCCGGGATCTTCAGGAACAGAGGCTGCGCCGGACCGATGAAAAACGGTCCTTTGAAATAACCCGCGCTGGGACCGGAGAACGGATGATGGTCCATCGCCCGGTCGAAATCGCGCCAGGCGCGCATCAAAGCAGGCACGTTGGCAGAACCGAATTCGCGTGCGGCAAGACGTTTCAGAATGGAGGAGTCTTCGCCGGAAGAACTCAGTCCGGCCAGTTCCTGCGCGAGACCGCCGTTGTAACCGAGGAATTTCCAGTTGTAAAGCGCGCCGGAAGCGGTCCGGCGGACGCCTTCGAATTTCCGCATCCAGCGGGTCATGGCCGGCACATAGTTCAGCGAACAGTATTCGAGCGGCGCCCCGCTTTCGCATTTGGCGAGAAAAGTCATTTTGCGCGAGGCCGCGGCGGCCTGCTGTTTCAAATACGGCTGTGAGGGTCCGGTGCAGCGGAGCGAATAATCGAACGCCATCCCGCGCACGCCCTCGATTGTGAACGCGTCGCCGGTATCGAAATTGGCCATCACCTGACAATCTTTCGAGAGCCGGGAGATGAATTTTTCCGCCCCGATGTCCGACCAGGCGAAAATGCCGTAATTCCAAACGATGAAACGGGCTTCGGGAGCCGCTTTTCTGACGGCGGCGGCCATAGCGTTGAACATCTCCGCAACGCTTTTTTCGGGTTCGAGTTTGCGGCAGCGGGGACAATCACAGCGGCCGTCTTCGGTCTGCGCGCAGGCCGTGTGGCAATGCAGCCAGCCTTCACAGCCGGAAATCGCCAGAATGCCGCCCAGTCCAGGCGCGGCGGTAAAAAGATCGGTCATCTGTTCGGCATAAAACTGCCGCACCAGCGGATGCGAGGAACACATGATATATGAATCGGCAGAACCGACCATGCGGCTGCCGCGGATCTCCGGCAGACGCTGAAATACCGGATGACTGCCCGGCAGCGGGGCGAGATAGTATGAGAAATAAACTTCCAGCCCGAACCGCGCGGCGGCGGCGATGATCCGGTTCAGATCGGCCAGATTTTTTTCCGCTTCCGGGTTGGCAAATTCGGGCAGCAGGCGGGAACGGCAGAACACGCTGAAATGCAGATTGATGTGGAAGCCGGTATAGCCGGCCCGGGCGACTTTCCGCAGATAGCCTTCGGAATACGCCTGCGGCCAGTCCAGCTGACGTACCGACACGTCTTTCAGCGCGGGAAAGGTCAAGGCCGGATCCATCGCGCCTTGGCTGTCGAACTTTTCCGCTTTCAGGAACGGGGCGCGGCGCAGACAGAGCCGGCTGAGGAGCCGGTACAGCGCCCGGGTCGCACCGAAGGCGGTTTCGGCTGTGATGCGGATCCCTTCACGGGTCACGGCGACCTGATAATCCCGGCTGCGTCCGGACGGTTTCCGGATCCGGATCTCCAGCGGCAGTTCAACACCGGAACCGGAGGAGAAACGCTGCAAGGTTCCCGCCAGATCGTCAACAGCGAGCTTAACGCATTCGGGATATTCACCGGAAGTCTGCTCGAGCGCGGCGATCCGGAATTCGCCAGGTCTCAATTTCGCCTTGCGGTCGAGGGGAATCGGGGCAAAGTCTTCATTCAGACGGCGGCAGTTCCAATTCCAGTTCGGGATCTTCATGATTCATGCTCTCTCCGTGGTGGTTTCGCAGAACCAATCGAGGGTGTCCTTGAGCCAGACGACATGATCGCGGAATTCGGGATTGCCGACCCAGCCGTTCTGCAGCAGCACACAGCCGTCGAGAAACGCATATTTGCCGCGGAGCGAGGTGAGGATCTTCATCCATTGCAGTTTCCAGAGTTCGAAATCGACCGGATGGGCACTGGAGGAATATTCGCCGTAATTCTGAAGATAAACGCCATGGAACAGTTTCTTGCCGTAATTGGCCTTGAACCGGTGGAGCAGCGAGGAGAATTCCGCCCGCCAGAAATGCTCCGTGGAGACCCAGCGCCACAGCATGATCCCGTCGATCAGGTCCAGATACGGCGTGATGTCCAAATGATTCAGGTCCGAATACATCACCGCATAGATTTCCAGCGCGGGGTTGGCGGAACGGAGTTTTTCACGGACCGCACGGATCAGTTCCGGCGTGGTCGGATGGCCTGAAAGCTGAAGAAAATCATCCAGCACGATGCCTTTGATATTCGGGAATTTCAGGGACATTTTACTGATGGTTTCCGCACCGGCGAGCGCATTGGCTTCCCCGTGCGGCAGACCGCAGAGAATCTGTCTGGAATCCTTCACGAATGCGAGATTATCCTCCATCCGTTCGAGCGAATGCATGCTGTTCATGAACACGGTATTGTTCATGCCGAAATACCGGGCCGCGGTTTCGAGGCTGCAGAACGATTTGCTGCTGCCGGTGAAAGGCAGCGGAGTTCCGATTTCCTCCTGTGTGTAACCCCACATCCACAGTTTGTCGCGCCAGCTCATTTTCTGATCCTCCTTACTTTTATCTGATCTTTATCGAGCGTAATTTCGTCAATGCACGATTTCCATTCCAGTTTGCGGTTCCGGATCCGCGGCTGTTCCATATCAGCGGATGTCGGATAGGCCAGAGTCAGAAAATCCGCAGTTTCTCCGGTCTGCCGGAAGATCCCCTGCGGCAGGACCACCCTCAGCTGTCCGTGGAAACGGGTGTTGAATATCCGCCGGGTCACGCCGGTTTCGGTCTTGCCGGCCAGCGGGATCAGCCGGAGGAAAGCGGACGACGGCTGAAAGGTCTTCCAACCGGAACCGGTCCGGCTGGCATCCGCGATCCGGAGCGGCAGGGCATCCGCAACCGCATCCGGATGGTAATCCGACAAATCGGTTTTATCCGAAAACGCAATGCAGTAAATCAGAGCTCTGGATCTCAACACGATCCGGCATGTTTTCCGGAAATCCACCGGAATCCGGAAGAAATCCCGTTTCAGGCGCAGTTTCCGCCATTGCCAGGTCTCCGGCCGCGACGGCGTCTGCAGGAAAGTCAAATTGTATTTTTTGCCGTCGATCTCCAGCTCGACCGGAGCGGACGACCGGGCAAAGACATGAACGTAACATGGATTCATCCTGATGGGAAATGAAACGGTCCATTCCGCCGCATCATCGGGCCGGGTCGATTGGAAGACCGGTTTCCGGATCATTTCCATGATTTTGAGCGAACCATCTTTTTCCGTCGTGACGGTCATTCCCTGGTCGGCGGTAAAAAGCTGTTCGAAGACGGATTCCCGCTCCGATTTGACCCGGTCGGAAATCAGGAAATAGGCGGGAATGCCGTCCGAGGCTTTGACGAGCGTGACGATCCGTTTGCCGTCAACCAGTCCGGGACGTCCGCAGGGAATGCCTGAATAGCCCGGCGCACCGAAAAACGAAAGCGCAAAAGCATCGGTGAAATCCACCGGCACGGAAACGGTCTGCGCATCTTCCCGGACCGCGCCGAGCATGGAGTGCTTCAGATTGCTGCGTTCACGGCCTTGTCCGTTCACCAGCAGCTGACTGTGGTATTCGCCCATGGGGACAGCCTGACCCGGATCGGCCAGCAGCCGCAGTCCGCCGGAGGAAAGCGTCACCGCACCGTATTCGAGATGAGCGTGACCGGAATGACGCGGGGCGGAAACAGTCATCACCGGATCGGCATATTGCGAACCTGCCCGCAGCACGGCATAACCGGAATGCGGGAAAACCATGCCGGAAGGCAATTTTCCCCAATCCTGCTGTTTCGCACTGGACGGTTCCCACCACAGCAGTCCCGGGACAGTGGTCAGTTCGGAAACCTTGCGCGGCACGCGGTCCCAGACTTTCCGCAGCAGCGGATCGTCCGGATAAAGCGCGAGCAGTCCGGACGGCATCGGCATCGCGAGATAATCGCTGTCGCCCAGTGCAGGCGTTTCCGAACAGCCTTTGCCGGAGGAAACCGCCATCCAGCGGAAAACGTTTTTCAGATTGGACTGCAGAATCGGTCCGCACCAGCCCTGCCGATGCAGGGAAACCAGGAACGGCATCAGTTCGTTGACCGGATGATTGAAATAGGAAAAACCTTCCTGCGCATCGCCTTCCGGGGCGATCCAGCTGTTCAGCGTGATCAAAGCGAGACGTTCGGCGACCAGTTCGAAATCGTCCGGGATGCCCGGTTCGCCGAGCAGTGCGAACGCCGCGGGGCCGAGCGAGGCGGCAAAGTAGATCGAATAATTGCCGCCGCCGGGCGAAGAACCGTAGATCCCGGTCGTGTAATAAAGACAAGTCATCTTCTTGGCTTCCATGGAGGCCTTGAGCAGGACGTTCAGCGGGGAACGTTCCGCTTCCGGGATCAGGTCATAAAGCCAGTCGTAAGCGCAGGCCACCCGGTAATCGCTGTGCATGAGGCCGTAAGCACGGCGGTACCGTTCGGCAGCGCCCAGCAGAATCTCCACTGCCCGGCGGCCGTATTTCTCATTGCCGGTCACCTGACGGGCGAAGGCCAGCTTCATCAGGGCCTCGAGCCAGAGTTCGCGGTTGTAAAGTTCGGCAAACGCCTGGATCTCGTAGCGTTTCCGCAGCGGATCGGTCGGGATCCGGTTCAGCGAGACGGTGATCTGCGGACTCGTCAGCCATTCATCGCACTGTTTGAGCATGCGCTGCCAGAAGGTCTTATATGGTTCTTTGCTCAGACGCTCGCGGATCGCAGGCAGATCGGACGCGGTGAAGAGCAGACGCGGACGGGAAAGTTTCCGCTGCGGGATCAGCGCGGGATACGCTTTGACCGGGGTTGTGCCGGTGCGGCCTTCATCGGTCAGTTTCGCATCGGCGAGCGCCTCGCGGTCAGCGGTCCACACCTGCGGCTTGCCGGGCAGCTGTTTCGGCACCCAGCGCGGGAAAAAGTCCTGTTTGCCGGGCGATGCGGTCACATTGCGGTGTTTTCCGGTTTCGAGATCGAAAATCCAGATGTCGGCATTGCCGGAACGCACGGAGGAACAGGCGATCTGTTTCCCGTCCGGCGACCAGGCGGG
>JAZUCR010000204.1:0-16581 GCA_045639225.1 Victivallales bacterium | reverse complement strand
CGGCAGACCCCGTTCACCGTATCCTGACCGAGCCGCCCGTAGGCGGTGAAGATCTCATCGCCGACCTTGCTCTGTTCCACGGCGAGGCGATATTCCTCGGGGGAGAAATTGCGACCGGTGCGGCGGTTGAATTCCGCGGTATGCCGTTCGCAGAAACATTCGGCATACGGGGAAAAACTGCGGATGTCGTCGTCGCCCAGAAAGAAACACGGATGTTCCTTCGCCAGGTCGGCGATGGTCTGGAAAATGTATTCCCGGTAACCGGGATCGAGCGGACAGAACCGGACCTTGCGGCCTTTCAGGTCGATGGTCCGCATCCATTGTTCCTCGTCTTTATCGACGCGCGGCCAATGGCCCAGGATGCTCTGGATCAGCACGCCGGGCTTGACCTTGCTCCCCTGCAGTGCGCGGCTGAATTTGCGGTAGCTTTCGATCAGGTATTCCGCTTTTTTCCGGGCGGGGAATCCTTCCGGATGGAGCGTGAGCGAATACAGGGCGATATCGATCCCAGTCTTTGCTTCGAGTTCGATGACATCCTGCGCCTGAAGTTCCTCCTTGCCGGGGTTGCAGGGGACGATGTTGTAAAAACGGAAATTTTCCTGTTCGTTCATGTTTCTGAGATCCTTTATTTTTTCAGATCGACAAGTTTCAGCCGAATGGCATATTATTATACGCCGGGATTTTGAAAAAACAAGCCGTTTTCCGGATTTTCGGCGAAAAACGCGGGCAAAGCAATGCGCCACGGCCGGGATTTTCCCGGATAGACGATGTCATGGTGCAAAAACACAATGAAAAAGACGAGATAATCCATTTACAAATCCGCGAATTGTGACTATAATATTAATGACAAAAAATAGGAGCGGTTTCCCATGTCAGCTGAAAAACACGTGATCCATACAATTCTGGCGGGATTGGGGCGGATCGGTTGGAACACCCATTTGCCGGCTTTGCTGGCTCATCCCGGATTTCAGGTGGATGCGGTGGTCGATCCTGCTCAGGAACGGCTGAACGAATGCAAAACATCATTCGGGATCTCCGGTTTCCGCACCCTGGAAGAAGCATTGTGCCGAAATCGCTTTGATCTGACGGTGATTGCTTCCCCCACCTGCTTTCATGCCGGACAGACCATTGCCGCATTGAGAGCCGGATGTCATGTTTTCTGCGACAAGCCGGCGGCGCTGAACCTGGCTGAATTCCTCCGGATGAAAACCGCGGCGGAGGAAAACCGGCGCATTCTTACCATATATCAGCCGGCACGGATCTCACGCCATAACCTGTTTCTGAAAGAACTCATCCGGTCGGGAAAACTCGGTAAAGTGTTTCTGGTCAAATTACTCCGGGAACGTTTTTCCCGCCGCAACGACTGGCAGGCGCTGCGCAGAAACGGCGGCGGGATGCTGCTCAATTACGGCAGCCATATGGTGGATCAGGCAAATTTTCTGTTCGATGCACCGGGCAGAGTCCTCGCCTGCACTGCGGACCGCGTCCTCAGCTGCGGCGATGCCGACGATGCGGTCAAACTGCTTTTGCGGTATGACGGTCCGGTAACGGTGGATATCGACATCAACCAGGCAGCTGCCGACAGCATGTTCCGTTATGCGGTATACGGCTCCGGAGGAAGTGCGGTCCTGCCCGCGGAAGGAGATGTGTGGCGACTCAATTTGCTGAAGAGATCCGGCGGACCGGCAGCCGAGCTGCATGCCGATCTATCCGCGCCGGGAAGAAAATATCCGGCTTCGGAAACGGAATTCCAGTGTGAAACGGCTCTTCCGCCGGAGGTGCTTCCGCCGGTGACGCGGTATTATGAGAATATTTACTTGGCAGTGACGGCGGGAGAAAAACTCCTGAATCCTCTGTCCGAAACCGAAAACCTGGTCAGGATGATCGACCGGGCCGGTGAAATTGCCGGGGAGAACAGTGCTTTATGAGACCGACCGGTTTGCTCAGCGTGACTTTCCGCAGTCTGCCTTTTGAACGGATCATCGAATTGGCCGTGGAGGCTGGATTGGACGGCATCGAGTGGGGCGGCGATGTCCATGTGCCGCCCGGAGACCTGAAACGGGCCGAAAGGATCGGTCAGGCCGCCCGCGGGGCCGGACTGGTCAATTTCTCCTACGGGAGTTACTGGCGTGCCGACAGCGAACCGGAAATGATCGCCGAAACGGCGGCGGCTCTTGGCGTGCAATGGATCCGGATCTGGGCGGGGACCCTCCCCTCCGCGGCTTGTTCTCCGGAAATCCGCCGCCGGACAGTAGAATATATCCGGCAGCTTTGCCGCCATTCCGACGGGATGCAAGTCGCCGCCGAGAAACATTACGGGACCCTTACCGATGATGCGATTTCAGCAGTCCGGCTGCTGGACGAAGTCGCGGAGGACAACTTTTTCTGCTATTTCCAACAGGAATCGAAATGCGACAACCGTCAGGAACTCGCCCGGCTCCCAAGCGAACGCATCCGTGCCGTTCATGTCCAATATTGCGTGAACCGTCAGCGGATGCCCCTGAAAGACGGGTTCGGGGAATGGAACGAACTGCTGGCTCATATCCCGGAAAACGTTCCCGCCCTGCTGGAATTCGTGCGGGACGGTTCGGTCGAACAATATCTGGAGGACGCAGAGGTCTTGAAACAGCTGGCGAAAGGGGGTTCTCATGGCATTTGACTGGAACAAATGGCACATCCGGTTCAACACTGCCGGATATTCCTGCTGGCATGTCGGCAGAAAATATTCCGTCCACTGGCGGCACCGGCTGCTGACCGACCAGGACTTGTGGGTGATCAGCGAAGGCCGCGGACGGATCCTGCTGGCAGACGGCGAGGCCGAACTGTGCGCCGGCAGGGTCGTATGGATGCGTCCCGGACATTATTACGAGGTGGAGCAGCAGCCGGATAATCCGCTGAAGATCCATTGGTTCCACTTCGACATGCTGGATGCTGAAAACCGGATCTTTTTCCCGGAGTTCGATGAAATTCCCGAATATTTCCATTCCGGAGACAATATGAACGTCATGCTGCTGGCCCGGACCCTGTTCCGTATTTTCCGGTCATTCCAGGCACGCGGGGCGTCCGCCGACACCGGGAGGCAGTTGATCCTTGCCCAGCAGCTGAGGGTCATTCTGATGCTGGTCGCGGCGGATATGATCCCCGGCCGGCCGCCGGCTGCAGGACTCCGCAATTCCGATATTGCCCGGCAGGCCGCATGGTTTCTGGATGAGGTTTCCGACCGGATCACCCCGGTAACCGAATTGGCCGGAAAATTCCATTTGAGCCGCAATCAGTTCACCCGGATCTTCCGTTCCTTCTGGGGGATCTCCCCTTCGGAATATCAGATCCGGAGCCGCATGAATCAGGCGAAATATCTGCTGAGCAGCACCGATCTTTCCATCCGCGACATTGCCGCGGAACTCGGATATGCCGATCACTATTTTTTCGCCCGCCAGTTCAAACAGAAAACCGGCGTCACCCCGGGACAGTTCCGGGAATCCGGCAGTCCCGACGAGGAGACCGTTTCATGAGTGTTTTCAATAATGGTCATCATGACAAATCGACCAGGAACCGGAACCCTTACGCCGGAGTGGACTGGCAAACGACCTGTCGGGTTTCCGGATGCACCCATATGCATTGTGTTTCCGCCGAGATTCTGAAACGCTATCTGGATGCGGGTCTGGAACTGGTCTCGCTTTCCAATTATTACCCTTCGATGCCGTGGTTTCCGCTGGCGTCTCTGCGGGAAGGCTTTTTCCGTGTACGTCAGTCCGGTTATATCCTCGGAGATGTCTGGCATCAGGATACCCTGAATGTCAATGCGTCAATTGCGGGCTGGAAAGAAAAACTGGCATCTGAAGATCAGGCACAGCTGCCGTTCCGTGAAGGGGAAAAGCTTTTTCCCGAGCTTCCATCTTCGCTGCTGGAAGTTCCCAATGCGGAACATCATGGGTTCTCGGATTCGGCCGGAGTGCATATTACGGCTCCCGGCTGCACGGCAGCCAGCAGCTCGTTTGATCTCCGCGGACAATTCGGACTGGAACGTTACGGCAATATCCGGCTCGGTGCTCCAGTCCCGTGGCAGGAAGGATTCCGCCATCTGCTGGATTCCAGAACAATTCCCGACGGCGGCGGAATCATCATAGCTCATCCGGCCTGGTCGCATCTGCCAATCGATATGTTATGTCGGATGCTCGATTTCAGTCCGGATGTGCTCGGGATGGAAATCTACAATCATAACAGCCGGGTCTGGTTCAGCGATTTCAGCGACACCCTCTGGGATGTTGTCCTCTCGACCGGAAGACAGTGTTTCGGCTTCTGCGTCCAGGATCATCCAACGGCTGACCGCAAATGGATGGGCAGGATCGAACTGCTGCCGGAAGAACGAACGGCAGAATCCTGTTTAAGAGCTTTGCATCAAGGCCGTTTTTATGGTGCCATTGCCGGAAATGGATTTCGATTTGAATTTCTGAATTTTGACGGACAGACTCTCCGGGCCGCCTGTAATCGTGAAGCCGGTTTTGAATTGATCGCAAAAACCGGGACCGTCAGGAGAGTCCGCGGCAGAGAGTTTTCTTTCACCGTTCCCGAATCGGATCGGGGAAAATATGTTTTTCTGAGGTTAACCGCACAAGAAGGAAGAGAGGAGGAAAAATTATTTGCCCAGCCGTTTATGCTGGATTGAACGGTGTTTGAATCATGCGCATGGGATCATGTTAACCAAACTGAATATTAAAAAGGAGGATGCAGGGGAAATGAACAACGGATCACAACATCGTAACATCTTTACGCTCATAGAATTGCTCATCGTGATCGCGATCATTGCAATTCTGGCCGGCATGCTGCTGCCGGCGCTGAACAAGGCCAAGAAGCAGGCACTTGGAACCAGCTGTAAAAATCATCTCAAGCAGCTGACGGGAATATTTCTGTTTTATGAGTCGGATTTTCCCGGCTGGCTCAACATCCGGGAGGGAAAGACCTACTGGCATAAATATTATACCGACAGCAAAATGATTCCCAGGAAACAAAAGGATTTGCTGGTCTGTCCCGCCCGCGTTCCCGAAAAATACGGTGCGGTCGGAGATGGACATGATATTATGTATACCTATGGCGGACGCGACGGCGTACCCAGCAACACCCCATGTGATCTGATCAGTCAATTTACTGCCAATGACGAAATAACGGCTTGTTATCTCCGCATGAACCGGATGAAATCGCCGGCGGCTTACTGCCAAATCGGCGACAGTATTTTCGCTCCCGGGGCTAACAAGGCAGGCAAGCAGTGTTACACGATCAATAATTTGACTGTCGCCAAGGCATCGCAGGGCGCGGCACTGGCCAATGGATTTTATGCAGGAGCGCATGGCGCCACCATGAATGCCGGCTGTCTGGACGGACATGTCCCCGCCTGGAATGCCACAGAGTTCAATGACAATACCGGGGTGGAATACATGGCCAATCATTCGACCGCAACGGAAATCGTAGTCAGGATCATGAACCCCAGCATGACAGCTATGATTTATAAAAAATTCAAATGGTGAGAAAATGAAAAAACTGGCATTGATTTGGATGGTGCCGATCCTGGTATCGGCAGTGGAACCTGTTACAGTCCAGCCGGCGCGGGTTTGTGCGCATACGGCGGAAAAGCCGTCCGCCCCGCCGCCGGAAAATATAGTGACCGGAAAGAACGGGACCTATACCCTGAAATATAATTTTACGACGGAAAAACATGATGCGTTGTTTTTCGATCTGGACATCCCGCTGGAAAACGCATCCGAACTGACGGCACAAGTCAACGGAGACGGCAAGGGACATACCCTGTTTGCCGTGGTACGGGACAAATCCGGGGAATGCTTTTATTTTCCCGGCCCCGCGGTCAAATTCAAAGGCTGGAAGACGGTCAAAATCAAATTCAAATATCCGGAAGTCAATCCGGGGGAAAAATATGCTTCGATCTGGGGCGGCGACGGCAACCAGAAGCCAGATTTTCCTCTGCAGGGGATCACGCTGGGACTGAACGATACGCCGGATTCCTCCACGGACCGGGGCGAAATTCAAATCAGGAAAATCAAAGTAAAATGAAGAATATGAAAACTGCTGCATTGGTTTTGAGTTTGACGTTCGGCTGTCTGGTCGGGGAAGAAATGAAAATTCCCGACCGCTGGCAGCTTCCGAAGAGCTTGGCCGGACGGGATTACCGGGTGGCGCTGGCGCCCCGCAAGGATGTAATTGATGATTCCTCCAAGATGGCAATGCCGCTGTTTCGTGATGCAATCTGGTTTTTCGGGCGCAGCAACAGACAGCGGATCGATTTTCTCGGCCGGCTGATGAAGGATCCGAATTCCGATGCCGGGCTTGCCTTGAGGAAAACTTCCAATCCGGTGCTGCTGAGCACGAATTGCTTTTACACTGAAACGGAAAAGGATGTCGCCATTCCGGACTCCTCGTGGCAGGCTTTCAAAAAGACGGCAGGCGACCGGCTTCTGGGAACCTTCAATGCCGAGGCCGTTCAGTCTTACGATGCCAGCCAGAAACGCTACAAGCTGCCGGATCCGAAAAGCCGTCAGGAGGCATATGAAATCCTGCGGGGAACCTGGAGCTGCAAGACGATGAGCCAATTCCGTGATTTCAGCGTGTTTTATGACTGGGGGCTGCCGCGGTATTCCGGCACCGCCACGTATTTCGATCATATGCTGATGGAATTCGGGTCCAAGTGCGCCGGGCATGAATGCGGATGCGGGATCACCGACATGCCGATGCAGTTTGCCGTCTCCCGCGGCGCGGCACGGCAGTACGGAACGTTCTTTTACTGTTATGTCGCCACTCATGAACGTTATCTCCGCTATCCCGGTCAGCAGGAAATCGACAACAGTCGGATTTATTCCCACAGGGATTACAATTATCTGACACCGAAGGAACGCCGTGTTTACCATCTGCCGCCCCGGCTCTCCGGCTACAAACCCAAACCGTGGCATGTTTTCGTTACCCGCGGTCCGGAATGCGGGATTCCGGACAGCGAATACCGGCGGAGATACATTTTCGCCTTCATGGGCGGTGCCGGTCTGTATGTAGGAGAATCCGCTCGTTTATTCATGTATGCGTTGTATGACTGGAAAACCATCGGCAATGACGATCCGCTGGTGGTCAATCTGCGGGACAGAAAATATTATCTCAGCAAAACCGGGGCTATGTTCGCCGATTTTTACGCCCGCATCGCCTCCAAGATCGACCGCGGCGTGGTCTGCACGCCCGTCGCGCTGGTCTGGGACCGGTATCATGGCTACGGCCCCAACTACGCATATGTCCCCAATCCCCTGCCTTGGAACGGACGTTTTCCGCAGCCCGGCGACCAGATGTTCCACTCGCTGGAATCGTATCTGTTCCCGATGTCGCCCCGAACTCATGAAACCAAGTGCCACCGAACCTCTCCCTTCGGCGATATCTTCGACGTGATCACCAACGATGCTTCTCAGGAGGCGATGGACGCTTATCCCGCACTGCTGCTGACCGGGGATGTTTCCATGGAGCACAGCGGATTCGGCCAACGCCTGGTGCAATATCTCAAGAACGGCGGAACCGTCATTGCCAGCCGGTGTCAGCTGAAAGGCATTCCCGAACTGCCTGAAATCGCGAAAAAGGATGGCGTTCAGGAAATCCCGTTCGGGAAAGGAAAACTCATCGTTTCCGCTCAGGACTACTGGCTGAAGGACGGCAAAATATCCAACGATCTGGGTGATGTGATCCGGAAGATCGCCGATGAACAGCTGCCGGTCAAGGTAACCGGCGATGTCCAGTATCTGGTGAACCGGACTCGCGACGGCGTGATTGTGTCTCTGTTCAACAATTACGGCGGTGCAGTGCACCGGACATGGGAAAATCCCGATCCGGGACTGGATCCGAAAGAGACTCAGAAAGTGATAATCACTTTGAAAACACCCGCATCGGCTGTCATCGAACTGCTGAACGGGAAAAAACTGTCGGCGGCAAACGGACGGATCGAAACGTCTGTTGCCGGATGCGATGTCCAGTTGATCCGCATCACTTATGGGAAGCCGGAATAATATATTCTACCTATTCAGAAGCAAAATGAGGACGGTATGAAAAAAACAATGATGCTTTTATGGTTGTTTCCAATCATCGGACTGTCAGGGGGAGAAATGAGGATCCCGGACCGGTGGCAGCCGCCGAAGATGATTGCAGGACGGGATTATCGGGTGGGGTTGTTTCCCCGGAATTATGTGATCGATGATCCCGAAATGATGGCAATTCCGCTGCATCGCGATGCGATTTGGAATATCCGGCGAACCAGCAGCCATAGGATTGATTTCATCGGCAAGCTGATGAACAATCCGCAGTCCCACAGCGGGAGTGCTGTAATGAAAACCTCCAATCCTCTGCTGCTGCACACTACTTGTTATTATACGGAAAAAGAGAAAGACGTGGCGATTCCCGATTCCTCCTTTCAGGCGTTGAAAAAAACTGCGGGAGACCGGCTCCTGGGAACCATTGCCGCGGAATGCATCCAATCGTTCGATGCCAGTCAGAAACGTTACCAGCTGCCCCAGCCGAAAAGCCGCCAGGAGGCATATGAGTTCTTGCGCGGGACTTGGAATTGCAGGACGATGAGTCAATTCCGCGATCTGAGTGTGTTTTATAACTGGGAGTTGCCCCGTTATGCCGGCACGGCAACGTATTTTGACCATATGCTGCTGGAGTTCGGATCGAGGAGCGCCGGGCATGAATGCGGCTCGGGGATCAGCGATATGCCAATGCAGTTTGCCGTTTCCCGCGGTGCGGCACGGCAATACGAAACTTTCTTCTACTGCTATAATGCCACTCATGACCGTTTCCTGAAATATCCCGGACAACAGGAATCCGGCATCTGGCGGAGTTATTCCCATCGGGATTACAATTTTCTGACTCCCTCGGAAAGACGCACCAGCCACGCACTGCCCCGGTTGACAGGATACAAACCCAAGCCCTGGCACATTTTCTCCAATCGCGGACCGGAATGCGGCACTCCGGACAGCGAATACCGGCGGCGGTTCATTTACGCCTTTTTCGGGGGTGCTGGAATTTATACTGATGAATCATGTGTCTGTCTGATGTATGCTCTATATGACTACAAAACGATCGATCAGGCAGATCCTTTGGCGGTCAATCTGCGGGATCAGAAATATTATCTGAGCAAAACCGGCGAACTGCTGGCGGATTTCTATGCCCGCATCGCTTCCCGGATCGACCGCGGCATTGTCTGTACCCCCATTGCGCTGGTGTGGGACCGTTACCATGGTTACGGTCCGAATTATGGCGGGTCGATGCCATGGAACAATCGGTTTCCCCAGCCGGGCGATAAAATGTTCGCCCCGTTGGAAGCATATCTCTTCCCGTCTTCGCCGAGGACATATGAAACCAAATGTCACCGCACGTCGCCGTTCGGCGATATCTTCGACGTCATCACCAACGATGCCTCGCAGGAAGCGATGGACGCGTATCCCGCCCTGCTGCTGACCGGCGATGTTTCCATGGAACACAGCGGTTTCGGAAAGCGCCTGGTGAAATATCTCAAAAACGGCGGAACCGTGATCGCCAGCAAATGTCAGCTGAGAGGGATTCCCGAACTGCCGGAATCCGGCAAAAACGACGGAGTTCGGGAAATCCCGTTCGGCAAAGGAAAACTGATCGTTTCCGCTCAGGACTACTGGCTGAAGGACGGCAAAATATCCAGTAATCTGGGTGAGGTGATCCGCAAGATTGCCGACGAGCAGCTGCCGGTCAAAGTAACCGGCGACGTCCAGTATCTGGTGAACCGGACGCGCGACGGCGTGATCGTCTCGCTGTTCAACAACTACGGACGGGCTTTGAACCGGACCTGGGACAACCCCGATCCGGGACCGGATCCGAAAGAGACGCAGAAAGCGGCAATTACGCTGAAAACGCCTGCGTCGGAGGTCCGTGAGCTGCTGACGGAACGGCAAATGACGGTCCGCGACGGCAGGATCGAAACCTCCATCCGGGGCGGCGATGTGCAGCTGATTCAGATCACGCTCAAAAAAAAAACTTCGGACGACGCCATTAAGATGAACCGGGAAATCTATTCTTCCCTGCTGAAAAAAGCCGTTCACTTCATCAAGGCGAATATCCGGACTTCCGGATTTTCCCCGGACGCCGCCTCTTTCGGCAACGGGGAAAGCAATAACTGGCCGGTCCAATGCACCGCCAAAGCCTTCAGCGCCCTGGCGGCACTCGGGGAAACCGAACAGGCGCTGCCGCTGCTGCGTTATCTGCTGGCAACCCATATCAGCGGACGGCAGACCTGCTGCGACGGCAAAAAATGGGGTCATACCTGGATCGCCGCGGGCGGTTCGCTGGAACGGATGATGTCTGCGGTTTACCGGCTCGAACCGGCACTGACGGATGCAGACCGGAAAGCTTTGCGACGAGTTCAGCTTTCCGAAGCGGACTGGATCTTGAAACATCTGCCGGTACTGGCGGGGATCGATGCTTCGACAGGGAACAACAAACCGGAATCGAATCTGTGGAACGGCTCCTTTCTGATCCGCGCGGCCTTGCAGTATCCCGATGCCCCAAATGCGGCGGAATACCGGAAAAAAGGAGAGATCCTGCTGGTCAATTCGATCTGCACACCCAGGGATGACGATCCGCGGAAAGCCGGCGCCAATTTCACCGACAATCTGTCGCTGGACCATCACGGCTATCTGAATACCGGGTACATGGTCATCTGTCTGGTCCATGCCGCCATTCTCCATTACGATTGCATGATGCTGAAAAAAACGCCTCCGCCGGAATTGTACCGGCATGTCCGGGAACTCTGGCGGCTGGTCAAAAGCTGTATTTCGCCGGACGGCCGTCTGCTGCGGATCGGCGGCGATACCCGGGTAAGGTATGCGTATTGCCAGTCCTATCTGCCGCTGATCTGCCGTTTTGCCGCGGAATACCTGGGCGATACGGATGCCCCCGCTTTGGAAAAAGCCGCGCTGGAACTGCTCGGGAAAGAACAGGCCGGCAATCCTGACGGCAGTTTTTTTGCCGTACGGATGAACGAGATCCGGCGAATCTCCCCATTGTATTATCTCCGCTGCGAAGCGGATGTGCTGAACATGCTGGCGCTGGGAACGCTCTGGCCGCCTTCCGCTCCGGTTGGGAAGGAGAGGATTCCCCTGCTGACCGAATGGCGGGACGATTTCCACGGAGCGGTCATGACCCGGACGGATAAAACCCTGCGTTCGTGGGTCTGCCGCGGTGCGGATGGTCCGGTCGCCTTGTGTGTGCCGCTCAGGCATTCCGATATGGCGGAATGGCTCCACAACCTGACCGGTGAAATCCGGACAGCCGGACGCTGCCGCGCAGTGGAGATCCGCCGCGCCATGAATGGGAATTCCGGCTGTCTGGAACTGGTCTGGCGGACCGAAGCACCGTTCCCGGAGGGAGAACAGCAGTCGGAAATCGCCCGCCAGTTTCTGGCTTTCGCGC
Organism: Victivallales bacterium; assembly: GCA_045639225.1. GTDB lineage: Bacteria > Verrucomicrobiota > Lentisphaeria > Victivallales > UBA1829 > SIG94. The sequence continues at coordinate 5,106 of JAZUCR010000204.1, read as the reverse complement.
TGCTGCCGGACGGACGCACAATGCTGTTCGTCAACCGGATGACCGCGCTGAAATATTTCAATACGGAAGGCGGCGACGGGATCGATCTGAAGATCCCGAACGATTTCTTCAATGGATATAAACGGACCTATGCCGGAAACAACACCGACCGGATCAATGCGGACAATGCCGTCTCTCTGGTCCTGCTGTCTGGCGGAAAAAAACTGAAGGTCACCGAGTCGAAAAAGCGCAATATTCCGATCTGCCGTTATCCTTATTTCAACTCGCTGAAAGCCGATGTGCTGGGATTGCCGATCCGTGCCGGAAGGGTTGAACGCGGGAAAATATTGGCGGATTGTTCCTATGCGGTGATTGCCGATTCCCCGGCGAAAGAGCTGAAACAGTTCACAGCGAAGACGGACCGCCGCGGACCAGACGGCAGAGTCGTTCGCTGGAAAGATCCGCAAACAGGAAAAAATTGGACCTTCAGCGTTGATTTTTCCGCTTTGACCGCAAAATTGGAGGAGGAACATGATTGACCGCAATAACACCGCCGGGGATTGGGCCGTGGCACGGACCGACCTGCTGATCCTGCCGGTCGGGGCATTCGAACAGCACGGGCCGCATTTGCCGATGGATACCGACTGCCGGATCGCGGAATACTTTTCCCGCATTCTGGCGGACCGGTTCAACGGCGCGCTGCTGCCGGTACAGGCCATCGCCAGCAGTCTGGAACATACCGGCTGGCGCGGCTCCTTCACCCTGCGGCCGGAAACTCTGATGGCGGTGATCCGGGATATTGCCGAAACCGCCGAAATGCAGAATTACCGCACGTTGATCATCGTCAACGGTCACGGCGGGAATTTTCCGCTCGGCCCGGTCTGCCGCGAGTGGAACCGTCACGACCGCAAGCTGAAACTGCTGCTGGTTTATCCGTTTGGCTACGCCCATGCGATGGACCGTCCCGGCCGCATGGACCTCCATGCCGGAGAAAACGAGACCTCGGTGATGATGCATCTCTGCGGCCGGGAGTTTCCGCTGCCGGAATCCACCGTGACCGGCAATACTTCGACTCTGCGTCAGTCGGACTTGAATACTTTCGGCGTGGGCTGTCTGAATCCCTCCGGTCTGCCCGGTCATCCCGAAGACGCTTCCGCGGAACGGGGAAAACTGCTGGTGGAAAAAATGACGGAAGGCATCATCCGGGAGGTTTCGGAGCGGCTGGAACTGCTGCGCAAAAATCCGCGTTACAGCGGGACGGGCGGCTTGTATCTCCGACCGTGCATTTCCGATGATCTGCCGGAGCTGCTGGCGCTTTCGGAAAGCGTTCACTGGAACCAGACCGCAGCCGACTGGGACCGTTTCCTGAAATACGGACAGGTCTGGAGCATGATCCATTTGAACCGGATCGTTGCTTCGGCAGCGTGGATTCCGCGCGGCAGGGATACCGCATGGATCGGACTGGTCATCACGCAGGCGGAATGGCGGGGCTGTTCCATCGCGCGGCGGCTGCTGGAAAAAATTCTGTCCGAAAGTGCCGCTTACTCCAACCGTTATCTGGATGCTACCGCCGCCGGAGAGCCGCTTTACCGCAAGCTGGGTTTTGACGGGATGTATAAGGTGTACCGGATGACCGGGGAATACCTCGCTGCGGCTGATGACGCCGTGACGGATCTGCAGCCAATTAAGGCTGGGGATCTGCCGCTGCCGGGCATGAATGCTTCCGATCCGGTCCTGCCGGATCTGGTCCGGAATTACCCTGAACTCTGCCGGAAAGATGAGCGATGCGGCCTCCGGCTGCTGGGCCGACCAGGTGCAGTCTGCCGCCAGATCGGTCCCGTTCATGCCGACGATGTCCATGCTGCCCTTGCAGCGGTAAAGAGCGTCTTGCACGGTTCTTCCGGAAAAGTCATCATCGACGTGCCGGAATATCAACAGGATTTTATCGCGGGATTGACGGCAATGGGATTCTCCGTCCAGCGGGAATTCCTGCGAATGCGTTTCCACCAGTCGGCCGAATTGCAGCAAGATCCCTGCCTGTTTGCGACCGTTGGTCCTGAATTCGGGTGACAGGCAAGTCGTCTTCTGACAAAGGAAATGCAAGTCGGTCAGCTTGAACGCATCCTCTGTCTTTTGTCTGATTCAATGCGGTCATATCCTTTCCTGTCATTGCATTTGCTGGTGGAGGATGCTGATGTTTTTTATCCTGAGAGGACGAAAAAAGGTTCTTGATTTTTGGAAGGAGAGCGGTTATATTACAATTTGAAGGGCTGAGGAGGACAGCGCAGATGCCGAAAACCAATACGCTCCATCTGGTCATGCCGCGGGTCGTTTCAGTGAAAAAGCTGTTCATTTCCCGGCAGTATTCGGAAAATTTCCACGCGGATGCTGTCTGCATCGGACGGAAATGCCCTTCCTCCTGTTTTTTAACCATATGACAAATATCAGGAAAGAGTGTGATGATGGACAGAAAATTAATTGCAGCCGGATTGCTGATTGCCATACTGACTGTTCTCCCCTCTCTGAAAGGAGAAAATCAGAAAACCGCCGATGAGGTGAAGATCGGCTGGGCGAAGGCGGTGATCTCGCCGACCGGTCCAACCTATCTCGGAGGCCAGATGTACCGAAGACTTGCCACCCGGGTCCACGATCCGCTGCTCACATCCGCCATGGCGATCGAGTCCGGCAAGGAAAAAATCATCCTGATTTCTGTAGATGCCACCAACATCAAGCCGAAACTGCTGAACCCCATCCGGCAGAAAGTTTCTGCCGCGACGGGAGTTCCGGAAATCAATATCATCGCATCCGCCACCCACACCCACTGCGCTCCGAAATATGAGCCTTACAAAGAGAACGACGATGCCGAGATCCGGAAAAAGCATCCCGATTACGTGGCCGCGGAGGAATATGCCAATTTTCTTATCGACAGACTCTCAGCCGCGGCGATCCAGGCATGGAATGCCCGCAAACCGGGAAAGATCGCTTACGGCATGGGTGAAGCGGCAGTCGGAGAATGCCGCCGCATCGTTCTCAAAGGCCGGGGCGGATTGCTCTATTCCGATGAAGCCGATCCGGATTTCCTGTTCGTCGAAGGGCATGTCGACCATTCGCTGAATATCATGGCGACCTATTCCATGGACGGCAAACTCACCGGTCTGGTCATCAACCTCGCCTGTCCGGCGCAAGTCAAAGAAGTGATGCTGTATGTTTCCGCCGATTTCTGGCATTATGTCCGCACGGCGGTCGCGGAACGTTACGGCAAAGACGTGATCATCCTGCCCCAGTGCTCCCCGGCGGGAGATCAGGCACCGCACAAGATTCTGAACCGCAAAGCCGACACCCGCATGATGCTGCTCCGGAAACAGCTGAAAAAACCGCTTGCCGGATGGACTCACTCGGAGCGTGTACGCAGTGAAGATTATGTCGATGCCCGCTGCCGGGAGATCGCCCGCCGCATCATGACTTCCCTCAACGAAGTTCTCCTCCTCATCGAACCGACTGCAACCGCGCGACCAGTCGTCAAACGCCGTTTCCAGCTGCTCCAGCTTCCGCCCCGCCTGATCACCGAGGCGGAATACAAGGCGGCACTCGGGTTCATTCAGGAACTTGAAACGGCGAAGAAAAATAAGCCGGAAAACGCCTCTTACTATCAGGGGCGGATCAATTGGCACCGCCGGGTGGTCAACCGCTATGAGAACAAACCGAAACCGATCCCGATGGAACTTCATGTCGTCCGCATCGGCGGCGCCGTCTTCTGCACCAATACATTCGAACTCTATCTCGACTTCGGCGACCGGATCAAAGGCGGCAGCAAAGCCGAACAGACGTTTGCCGTTCAGCTCGCCGGCGGCAGCGGTTATCTGGCGTCCGCCCGGTCCGGTCTGACCGGTTACGGCAGCGCTCCCGCCAGCTGTCCGGTGTCCTCCGAAGCCGGTGATTTGATCGTCCGCGAATCCGTGAAAAACATCAATGTCTTATTCGAATAGCCATCCAATGTCGATCTATGATAAACAACCATAAAATCAATGCTATCTGAAAGGAGCCCCCATGAATCTGTTGAAAATCACCGCCGGGACACTACTCTCCGCCTCGCTTCTGTGCAGTGCGTCCGATGTCATTCCGGGAAAACTCTTCGAAGCCGATTTCGAAAGCGCCGACGGAACCGCAAAATTCGCCAAAGGCAAAGCCGCCCCGACAGCACGGTATGTCACGGCCGATGCGGCAGGAATTCACGGCAAGGCATATCGTCTGACCAAAGACGGCAAAACCCTTTTTTACTATCTCGGCGACAATGCCGATGTGCGGCAGGGCACCGTCAATATCTGGGTCAATACAGTCAATTACGATGCCGCGAAGACCAGGGCCAGCGGATGGAGTATTTCCGCGATCAACCTTTTCACCCTGCGTTTCAGCGGCGGGAAAAATAAATGGGCGACCGCGAACTGCTACATCTACCGGGGATCGGATTCCAGCGGCATCCGCTTCGCCTTCAATGCCAGCGCTCCGCCGTTCCGTTTCGGCAGTTATGCGACCACGGCTGCCGAACTGAAACTGCTCAAAGAGAATACCTGGCATCTGGTGACCTGCACCTGGGACTCGGAGCATATCGGCATCTGGGTCGACGGAAAATATCAGGCCAGAAGTCTGCGTTCCGGCAAGATCGGATTCATCCAGACGCTCAAGGTGGAAGGGAAAAGCATCAATTCGAATATCCTGATCCGAGGCAGCGCCAAAGAACAATCGGTGGCCAAACGCGGTGAGATCACCGACGTCGACGACTTCACCATCTACGACCGCGTGCTCTCGCCGGCCGAGATCCATCGTCTTTATGTCGAAGGGAAAAACATCCCGCAGAGCGATGCCGATCTGCCGGTGACCTCATTCCAGGGAACTTTCCGGAACGGGAAGGAATATGTCAAATGTGATCTGGATCTGACCGTTCTCCGCCGGATGAATCAGGATTTTGCCGGCGACTGCACGCTTTCCTGTAAGATCGTCGATTCCAAAGGCGGCACGAAGTTCGCCGATTCGCCGATCATCGGAAAAAAGCCCCGCCAGAAACTGCTGTTTTCCGGACTGGCTGCTGCCGACCGTTATACCGCCCGTTTCGAGCTGACCGCGGCGAAC
>JAZUCR010000203.1:0-5685 GCA_045639225.1 Victivallales bacterium | reverse complement strand
GAGGTCGCTCATTCGTGGTTCAACAGATTTCGTAAATTGCTCGTCCGATACGAAAAGGCAAGCTCGTCATATGAAGCATTGCTGCACTTGGCGGCAGCTGTCATAATTTATCGGGAACTTGCTGTTATTTAGGGATAAATTCTTAGTTTCGCGTTAAATTCTCCTTGAATCTCCCGTGACAATAGAGGCAACTACATTCGGACGCGCAATAATTTCAGGCTTCGGCATGATTCTGCATCATATAGTCAATTCTCCACAGATATGCAAATAACAGTCATAATTCTTTTTCAGAAGAAAAAATCAAGTGCAATTCCGCCTACGAGTTGATGAATACCGAAATGGTGTGGCTTTTTCGGTTCACATTCAACAGTTTCAGTTGTTTTGCATGCTGGCAGGAACAATGATTTTTCATCTTTCATTAGCCAGTTCGAAGGGAAAAGTGATTTTTATGCAATTCGTATGAAAAAATTTAGATTTTTTTTGAAAGGAACGGATAAGGCTTGTGGGGAAAGAAAAATCGTCTGTCGAATCTCGGATAAACTGGCAGGGGGGAATTCTTTGCCCAGCAAACAGTCATTCACCACGCTATTTGCGGATGATGACGAGCTGGTGCACCGCCCGACTCATGGCAATATAGATCCCGTTTTTATTACGTCTTTCGCATCGCGCAGCTAATTATTTCTCTAGAAGGCAACAAGGTGTTACTCTACCGTAAGTGCGCTCGAAAGGACCGTCGCGGACTTCATTTCTTTCTTCAATGGTTACAGACCGTTCCAGAAGCTTGGCAACCTACGCCGGATCAATATGAGTCCCGTTATTTGGACGAGCATAAGTGATTGATTGCAAGCTAAAAGAATAAAAAACGAGATTTGGGATCGTCCATGAAAAACTGTCCAAAATCTCGTGTTGATTACAATCTTGTTTTATTTATATTTGCTTAAATCAATTCCACTTTCTTCCCAGAAAAGAGTGTCTTCCACCGGCTTGTTGTCGATCTCCCAGAAATGGTTCATTACATCTTCAGTAACCAACGGCGCATTGGCAAGATAATTTTTAAATGCCTCGACTTTGATAAATTCTTCTGTTTCGAATGATGCTGTATTGTTGAGCAAACAGGTAAAGAAACTTGCGGATGCCGGTTTTTCGGCAGATCCCGTATTGAAGGTACAGACAATAAGTTTTCCTTTCCCGACATTGATTACACCGCAGTGGCAGAAATTGCGCAAGGTATCATCCGGAAGATATTCTTTAATTCCATGGATTAGTCCCTTCATACGGTCACGGACGGGTTTGTCAACGCCGGAGATCAGTTCAGTCATTTTGCCGGGGAAATGGTCCAAGTTCAATTTATATCCGGCTTCGATCAAATCATACGTTGGAGCATCAAAGTATTTGCCACATCCGATAGCTTTCTGTAAAATATCGTTCCGGATGATTCCTCCCAGATTGCTGCCGCGATCCCAGATGCAGGGTTTGAAACGCTCAAGCGCACCCGGCCAGTAAAAATCCTGTCCGGGATTATCCCGGTGATAGAACAGCACCACAGTTTTTCCCTCAGCAAGATCCACAAACAACTCTTTGCAAAGACGGTCCCGCAATACGATATTGCCCGCAGCGGCATTGTCGGCAATCCGGCTGGAAATCCAATCTGAAAATTTTTTGTTTTCAAGTTTCAGGTCGAAATTGACATTTATGACATTTTTCGTTGGATACCGCCAGATTTTCCAGCTGTTGCGACAGTTGATTTCCGGAGCTGAAAATTCAGCCGAAACGGTGTATCCTTCCGGTTGCGTGAGTTTGGGCAGAATGATCTCGACATCAATAAGTTTCTGCACTCCGGAAACGATGAAAATGTTATCGCGGTTGTAAAGTTCCGTTTTCCCGGAAACGCTTTCGATGAAAACTTTCAGCCTTCCGAAAATGTTTTCTTCTCCGGAAAAATTGGAAATGTAAATCGGGAATTTGATTTTTTCTTCATCAAAAAAGCATTCTTCCGGCATATCAGTCAACAGCACGGTGTCACTGTTGAATTGACGCATCCAGTCCGCATCAATGTATTTGTCATCATCAAAACAATCCACGATCCCGTTCTTGTTTTCGTATTTGAAACAGTCTGCAAACTGCAGCATTTCAAACCCTGCCAATTTGGAGAGACGGAGCCGTTCGATATAGGTTTTGATGCCGAATTTTTTGAAATGTTCCGAAGCGGAACGGTATTCCGGCAGTCTGTCCACGATCCCCTTGGTCCGGACTAATTCACTGAATCCTTCCATATAGCGGGGTTTCTTGATTCCACGTTCTTCAAGATATGCGCTGCCGACCTTTTGAGCAAATGATTCAAATTTTTGTTTAAGGGCCTCGTAATCCGGAAGTTCGATATAATGGATCGCCTCGTGCGCCAGCGTCGGTTTGGCGGGATTGGCATAACGGCGGATTACCGCTGATTTGTTCTTTTCCGTCATGGGCATATCTTTTGCCGAACCATTCATGTGCCAGCATTCATCGGAAATGAACATATCCCTGTGAGCCTTGTAGGGGAAATAGTAGGCGATGTGCTGAGAGAAAATATCCGCGCTGGAACGGTCAAATTCGCCCCAGCCGGAATTGTCAAGGATCAGTTTTGATGGAGCCAACGATTTTCCCACCTCATAAAGTTTCCGGACTAACGGCTGATGTCCGGAATTGTGCATTTCATTACCGATGCAGAAGATGGCAACGGATGGATGATTGCGGTATTTGAGGATTGTTTCGCGCCAGTTGGTATTGTTGAGTGTGATATTTTTCTTTTTTCCCTGACTGTCATATTCATAGGCAAAACCGATTTCCATGTGGATGAACAGACCGAGTTCATCAGCGGCGCGGACAAAATCTTCGGAAGGAACGGTACTGTGGAACCGCACCAAGTTGAATCCGTATTTTTTTGCCTGGCTGATATGATAGCGATAACTTTCATAATCGCTTTTGCCGGACAGATTTGGATGATCGTGCGCCACGATGCCGCGGATATATCCCCGGAAAATGAACGGTTTGCCGTTGACAAAAACAGAGGTATTGCCGATAGTTTTCAATTCATTGAGACCAAATATTACTGGTTCGAATCCTGCGGCTTTGAACGTGTAAAGGACCGGATTCCGGGGCGACCAGTATTCCAGATCTCTGCCATCGAACGTATGCCGGATGATGCCGTTTTCAAGCGTTTCTTTACAAAGCAGATGAGGATAGATCACTCCTCCGGAAGCAGTGCCGATGGTGCAGTTTTCGAGTTTCTTCTCACTGTCGCAATAAAACAATTTTGTCTCATACGAAGCATGGAAATAGATGTTATTTTTCATATTTTTAATCCTCTCATTAATTTATGTAATTTTTGCATTTCTATCCTTCATGGTGAGGCTAATCGCATACAACTTTGAATGGATGGAAAGCAAAAATCTTGCGGTTCACCGGAAGGAATAAACCGGATTGCTACGCCAGCCCGAGCAGACGAACTGCATTATCGTGGGCAATTTTACGGAAAACATTCTCTGAAATTTTGCCTTCCGCTTGGAGTTTGAGTAACAAATCCGCAAGCGGAACATGTTCCGGTTGAACCGGTCCGCCAATATCCGTGCCAAATAGGAGTTGGTCTTGAAATTCATTCAAAAATCGGACTGCATATTCCAGATCACGGTTCAGAGCATTAAATCCGCTATTGGCTGAAAGATCCCCATACAGATTAGGATATTTTCGCATCAGCTCCGGGATACGTCCTTCTTTCTGAATGGGCGTGGACGGCCAGCCGAAACGAGTACCCTGCCAAGTGCATTCGGCATTCCCTTCGCGATAATCGGCAATTTCCGACCAGTAGGTCTGCGAATGCCCCAGAAAGCAGAGTTTTGGAAAACGACGAAGACATTCTTCAAGTTGAAGAAGCCCTGCATCATCAACCAGTCCATATTCAAAACCTTCAAACGGAGACATGTGAAAGATCAAAGGAAGTCCGGCATCTTCACAGCCTTTGAATAGATTCTGAACACGTGGATCTAAAAATTGCAGATTTGCACAGACTTCGCCAACACCCCGACACCCTTTGTCTCGATAGTATTTCAGTATATCGCCAAGCGGCGCTTTCCAGGAATTTCCCCAGCTTCTGGGGTCAAGGTTGCAGAACGGAATGAAACGCCCCGGATAACGTGCAGCGATCCGAAGAATTTCTTCATTCGACTGTGTGGAGAAACATTCTGCATTGACGAACGGTAGAATTGTTCCGCATTCAATTCCTGCGCGATCATGAATAGCCAGCAGTTCTTCCGGTTCACAAATCAGATCTTTTTTCAGATTTCCATGACAGAAATGCTGTTCTACCACATGACCATGAATATCGATAAACATGAACGAATCCTTTTGTTTCTTGTTTGAAGTGTTTCTTCAAAACTTTTAATTTGATACTCGGAAATGCTATGCAGACTCAAACGATCCTTTGTGGCATTGCATCCCATCCGGATATAACGCTATTTCTGCTTCCGGACGGCAGCGGATGACAGCTTGTCGACCAATGCCTGACAGAATTTGGTGGTTAATTCGAACAACAGCCGCTGATCTTGCTCTCCGAGTTCCGAAAGTGCTTCCAACTCAGCCCGGGCAATTGCACCGAGAATCTCATTGCAAACCTTTTCTCCTTTCGGCGTGAGCCGGATCACTTTTTTGCGGCGGTCGGTGGGATGAAATCCGCGGGATACCAGTTCCTGATTTTCCAGGTCGTTGAGCACGACCGTCATGGATTGGCGCAGCAAATGCGAATTTTCCGCCAGCACAGCGGGCTCCACTCCTTCCGGATGTTCGGAAAGGCACTCGAACGCCCACACCATATTCAGGGAGAGATTGCGGCTGCGCGCAAGTTTTGAGTAGGCAGTATCGGTCTGCTTCCAGGCGGAGAAGCAGGCTTTCAGCCATTTCTGCTGAGTTTTCCGGCTAATTTTCATCGACAATCGTTTCCTTGGTGAAAAAATGCGTCCATACTGTGATTTTATCATAATATAGACGCATTGGGCGGATTTTTCAAATTATGAACTGTAAAAATCTGCCCTAGGATCTTAAGCGCGGTTGAAATGTTTCATTGCCGCACTGATCGCCTGACGGAGATTGCAGATGATTTCATCGACTTCCTCATTGGTGATCACCAGCGGGGGAGCAATGACCAGCATATTTCCGTTGTTGCGCAGGATCATACCGTGCGCATAGCACCAGTCGCGGATGAGCACACCGTATTCTTCTTTGAGTTTCGTCCGTTTTTCCCGGTTGTCCATCAGCTCGATGGCCCACAAGGTGCCCATGCCCTGGATGTCGCCGACCACATTGAACTCATACAGGGAGGAAAGTTTTTCCTTGAGGATCTTGCCCAGTTCGGCGGCTCTTTCAACCAGATGGTCGCGTTCGAAAATCTCAATGTTGGCAAGCGCGGCGGCGCAGCTGATGCCATGTCCACCATAGGTGCTGCCGCTGCGGAACTCGTTGCCGGGGCCCTGGAAAGCCGAGGCGATTTTCTGGGTCGTGATGCAGGCTCCCAGCGGAGCGTAGCCGCTGGTGATGGATTTGCTGACGTCCAGAATATCCGGAGTCACGCCGAAATTTTCGCAGGCGAACCATTTTCCGGTTTTGCCGAACCCGGTTTGCACTTCGTCGAAAATCAGCAGAATGCCGTATTTGTCG
>JAZUCR010000202.1:0-7553 GCA_045639225.1 Victivallales bacterium | reverse complement strand
GCGATGACCCTCACCATCGGCTACAATCTGCTGGGCGTTTTCACCCTGCCGGTGATCCTGTCCTGGATCCTGGCGTCGAGCGGGAGCGTGGACACCAACCCCGTGCGCATGCTGATCAACCTGTTTCTGCTGGTGGTGCTGCCGTTCTTCGCCGGCTTCATGGGCAAGAAATTTTCCGGCTGGAAACTGCCCGGCTGGGTCGGATATGTGCCCTCGTCCTGCGTGCTCATGCTGCTGCTTTCCTTCTTTTCCAGTTCGCATGAACAGCTGAAAAACTATCCGTTCCGCGCCCTCCTGCTGGCTGCGCTGGGCAGCATCATCATGCATCTGATCCTGCTGGCGGTGATGTGGTACGGCGGACGTCTGCTCCGCTACAGTTCTTACGACTGCAAAGCGCTGATTTTCACCGGCGCGTCGAAGACTTTGACCTTGGCCCTGACCACGCTGGCAATCATGAACGCGGGCAGCGGTGAAGCCGTGGTGCCGTGCATGATCTTTTATTTCCTGCAGATGCTGATCGATTCCTCTATCGCGGGCAAAATGGGGCTGGCGGCGAAAAAGCAGGCCGAATCCGCAGAGCCGGCGGACAGCAAGCCTGCCTGAGGATAAAAGACTGGATGGTGTAACCTGCAGCACGGCCGGAGAAATCCGGCCGTTTCCTTTTACGGACGGGCAGAATCACATTGCCCAGTTTCAGGAAATCCCGGCAGACCTGCAACCCTTTGCCCGTGGCAGCCCTGACCTGGAGCAATCTGCTTGTAAATGGAAATGCCAGCAAGTTCCGGTCAGAAGCCCAGCTTGCGGAAAGTATCGGTCAGCCGCCGGACGGAATAGCCGCCTTTCGGCGCCAGCAGCGGGCCCGCCCAATTGAGGCCGTAATCGAAGCAGACCTCGGTTTGAAATTCGATCATGCGGGGACAGGAACGTAATTTTTCCATCAGGGTTGTCCAGTCGATCGTTCCATCGAACGGCATGCCGTGAAGATCATTATAGCCGTTGTTATCGTGGATATGGCAGGTGACAATACCGTCCCGCATCTTGTCAACCGCATCGGCTTCAAGTTCGATTCCTTCCCACCATTCTTCGGCCAGGGACCAGAAATCGGGATGATCGTATTTTTTGTGGTACATTTCATGGTCTTTCCATGGTGCCGGATCCATGATATTCGCATGGCCGGTGTCGTAGCAGAATCCCAGGAACGGACTGCCCGCATAGGGGGCGGCAATGGCGGTGATTTCCTTGGCCGAATTGGGTTTTTCATAGTTGTTTTCGATTGCAATCACAATGCTGTATTTTTCCGCATGCTTCAACAGGATTTCCAGGGATTCCTGAAAGAACGGACGCAGGGTTTCGACCGGATAATGCAAATGGACATAGTGGTATGCATCCGAGTGGACGGTGAAAGTTTTCACCTCGAATTCCGAAGCGATCTGCAGGGAACGGATCTGTTTTTCCAGCATCGCCGGCCGCAGGGTTTTATCCGGATGATTCAAGGCCATACTCCCTCCGAAAAGGGCATGCATGGCTCCGAATTTGATCTTGAATTCATGTTCCAGCCGTTTCAGTTCACCGATCCAGTCCGGGTTCTCCAGAGCCAGCTTCAGGAGGGACGTAGTAAAAACGAAATGATCCGCGCCATTGTCAAGAAATTCCCGGATGGCATGCGGGATCAGATCTTTCGGCAAATTTGTCCAGTTCCAGTTGTAGTAAAGCTGTTTCTTTTGCATTTTCTTCGTTCCTTCGACCTGCGGTTTTTGAGGCAGATTATACATAATTTTTAATTGTTTGATGAGTCTGTTTCATAACTTCCGACCATTTCCGTTGCCGGGCGGTCAATTGACGAAGATCCTGCTGCTTACCTCGGGCAGGGTGTCCGGAGTATGATCGGGGTAATGCAGCAGTCCGTGTTCCTGATTGCGGAATTTCATCGGAGAGATCCCGGCAATGGCGCCGAATTGCTTGATGAAGTAGTTGGTGTCCCGGAAACCGGTCTTTTCCGCCACATCGGTCAGGGTCAATTGGGTGGAGATCAGCAGTTGTTTCGCCATGGCGATCCGGTATTCCAGCAGATAGCGGATGGGGGAGGTGTTCAGGCTCTTTTTGAACATCCGGCAGAATCCGGGTACGGACATATTGGCGCATCTGGCCAGTTTTTTCAGCGGGATGGGAGACGCGTAGTTGTTTTCGATGTAGAGGATCGCGGCATACAGTCCGGGTCCGAGCTGCTGCTCCTTGCGTGACTTCAGTTTCGAGCCGCAGCAGATCAGGGAAAGCGCCTGCAGGGTCTGGAACTCCTGACGCAGCAGCCAGCCTTCGCTTTTGTCGATGGCTTCCCGGCAGATGCAGATGTTCATGCGGTCGAGTTCCAGCATCAGGTCGTCGGAGACGATCATGGCATTTCCCTTCTCCGGCGGAGCGGAGAGACGCCGGAAGCTCCGCTCCTGTTCGAACCGTTCCAGATAGGGTTCCAGCACTTCGGGCATGAAAATGAAGTGGAGCATGCTCAAGTGGGTGTAGCCGGAGTAATAATGCGGAACATGCGGGGGGATCAGGTAGACTTCGTTCCTCACTACCGGCATGGCCTTCCCATCGTAGTGAAAATCCCCGTCCCCCTGACGGACGGCGACCAGTTCGTAAAATTCGCATTCATGCTTCAATGAGCGGTCGTTTTCATCCAGAATGAACTTGTATGCAGCGGCACGCTGCCGGGGGGACGAAGTGTAGCATTTCAGCTTCAAGACGATTTTTCTTTCAGGCTCAGCCATGTTTTTACTCCCGAACGGAACGGTTGCAGATTATTCGTCCGTCTCTTTTTAACTATAATGTGTCCTCGGACCGATTTCAACCTTTCGGGAGAGCGTTTTATCGAAAAAAAAAGTGTTTTGATAATATAGTCAAGGAAAACCCTGCCAAAAATGAGTATATTGTATGTCGGAAAGAGTTGGATAGTGTCTTTTTACTGGGCGCTGTAACAAAAAAGGTGACCGGATAAATCAGGTAATTTTAAAATAAGATAAATAACAGAATCAGCAATGCATAACAACCAAAAAGGAGTAAAAAAATGGGACTGATAGACTGGCTGATCGTGATCATTCCGACTTGTCTGATCGTCGGTATCGGTATTTATTCACGACGTTACATCAAGAGCGTAACGGACTTTCTGTCCGCGAGCCGCGTGGCAGGACGTTATGTAATCAGTATCGGCGACGTGGCGAACGCGCTCGCCATCTTCGGAATGGTGGCGTATGTGGAAGTACATTACAAAACCGGATTCGCACTGGTGTTCTGGAATAACATCCTGCTGCCGCTGGGCGTGGTGATGAGTCTGTTCGGTTACTGCCACTACCGGTTCCGGGAAACCAAGGCGATGAGTCTGGGACAATTCCTGGAAATGCGCTACAACCGCCCTTTCCGTATTTTCGCGGCGGCTCTGCGTTCCATCGCGGAAATGCTGACCAATATGATCATGCCGGCGATCGCCGCCCGTTTCTTCATTTATTATCTCGGTCTGCCGCATACGCTGAATATTTTCGGCTGGGAAATTTCCACCTTCGCGGTGATCGTGCTGATCTGTCTGACCATCGCCATCTCGCTGATCTGTTTCGGCGGCACGCTGGCGCTGCTGATCACAGATGCCTGCCAGGGAATGATCCTGTTCCCGCTGATGGTCGTGTTCGTGGTGTTCATCCTGTATAAATTCAGCTGGAACAGCGAAATGGTCCCGGTGATGATGGACCGGGTGGCGGGGGAAAGTTTCCTCAATCCGTTCGACATCAAGCAGCTGCGGGACTTCAACATATTCATGGTGATCCTGACCGTGGTCACGGGTATCCTGCATCGTGCCAGCTGGATCGGCGCCGGATACTCCACCGCTGCGAAATCCCCGCATGAACAGAAAATGGCCGGACTGCTGGGGACTTGGCGCGGTGCCCTGAACGGACTGCTTTACGTGCTGATCGCCATCGGCATCATCGCCATCATGAACCATACCAACTTCGCCGGCAAAGCCAAAGAGGTCCGGACGGAATTGAGTGCGCATATCGCCCAGCTGCTGGTGGCCAGGGAAAACCGTGCCGACTTCAACCGCCGGATCGCCGCCGTACCGGAACAGAAACATGTGATCGGCAAGGACCTGCCGCTTTCTCAGGAAAGCAACCTGGATACCCCTACCCTGAAAGCCGCGCATGAAGCATTCAAGGCTTACGAAGTCGCCGCAGTCATGAACAAAAATCCCGGCTTGCCCAAAGAGAATCAGCTGGTTCTCGATGCGGTCGCCCGAGGCAATGCCAAATTCCAGGAATACCGCACCCTCTACCATCAGCAGATGATGGCGGTCGGCATGCGCAAGCTCCTGCCTCACGGCATGCTCGGCATGTTCTGCCTGCTGCTGGTGCTGGCCATGATCTCGACCGACGACACCCGGATCTATTCCGCCAGTCTGACCATTACGCAGGACGTCGTGCTGCCGCTCTGTCCCAAAGGACTGACTCCGAAACAGCACATGTGGGCGATCCGGATCGTTTCCATCAGCGTGGGTATTTTCTTTATCTTCGGCAGTTTCTTCATGTCGCAGCTGGATTATATCAACCTGTATTCGACCATCATGTGCATGATGTGGATGGGCGGCTGCGGACCGGTGATGATCTTCGGTCTCTACAGCCGTTTCGGCAACTCCGCCGGCGCGTTCACTTCGGTCCTGACCGGTATGTTCCTGGCCCTCGGCAGTATCTTCGTCCAGCGCAACTGGGCCGGCGTGGTCTATCCCTGGCTCGTGAAAATGGGCTGGGCGGAAGGCTTCGGCAATTTCCTGGAAACAGTCTCCAAACCTTTGAACCCGATCGTGGTCTGGAAAATGGATCCGGTGAAATTCCCGATCAATTCCTACGAGCTCTACATGATGACCATGATCCTTACCCTGATCCTGTATTGCGTCGTTTCCTTTGCCACGCAGAAAGTTCCGTTCAATCTTGACCGTATGCTGCACCGCGGCATCTACAACACCGACGGCGAAAACAAAACCGTGGAAAAACTGACCCTGCGGAATGCCTTCTCCAAAATGATCGGCATCACCCCCGAATACACCTTCGGCGACCGCTGCATCGCCTGGGGCGTGTTCCTTTACAGCTTCGTTTACGGCTTCCTGATCCTGTTCGTCGGAACGGTCATCTGGAATGCGATCTCGCCCTGGCCCATCCACTGGTGGGGATACCGCTATCTGATCACGACCCTGATAGTCCCCGGCATCGTGGCGTTCTTCTCAACCTTCTGGTTCGGCATCGGCGGCGCGATCGACCTCTTCCGTCTGTTCCGCGATCTGGAGAAACGCGTGGCCAACCCGCTGGACAACGGCTGGGTCGAAGGACATGTTTCCCTCTCCGATAAAGAGACTTTCGACAAGCTCGAAAAAGAAAATCCGAAGAAACAGTAACGGAAAATCAAAAGCGCTCCGGGTTCCCGACTGAAACCGCGGAGCGCGTTTTTTTTGTACCGGAATACCGGTTATTCCTTCGCAGGAAGATAGATCTCGCACCAGTCGACCAGCACTTCGCCAGGATCCTTCTGATCGAATTCCAGCATATTGTCGCCGTCGTGCAAGGCGTTTTCCGGGATCTGCCAGGCATATCCGGTCCCGACCGATTCCGGCTGTCCGTCCAGCGGCGGCAGCTCGCTGCATTCGGAACACAGGAACGTATTGAGCCTTACTTCCATCCCGTGCAGACCTTTTCCGAAGAGGATCACGAAAGCCTTTCTTCCGGCGGTCGCCCCGCCCGCGTTGAGGCGGATCGGCGCATAGCCGCGCGGCACCAGCGGCAGGATCGCTTTCCGGGGCAGTCCCCATGCCGGACGGTCGGAATAAGTCACGATGTGGCGGCGGGCGCGAGGTTCGACACAGGAACGCTCCCCGCAGTTTTCCAGCATCCGCCGGAAACCTTTCCGGTCATACATCGCATATGCGCCGTCCATGTGGTTGAATAAATAGAGGCTGTCGGCTCCCCGGTAGTAAAATGAGGCGGCAAAACCGTTGATGATCGTTTCGGTGTTCCGGAATTTCGGGGGCACGCCGGGATACTGCTGGACATTGATGTCCAGACCGGCGGCCAGCGAGATTTCATCCCCCAGCAGCATGCGCCAGAGTTCCAGCGGCGGATCGAAATCCGTAGCGAAAAAGTAACAGGTAACCGTGACATGATCGACCCATTTCTCCCGGCCCCAGCGGGGAACATCCATCCCGCTGCGCCGGCAGTCCTCGGGGGAAATCGGGACCCGCACATAAACCGAAACTTTGTGTCCGTGCCGTTTTTCAGCCTCATCGGCGATCCCCCTCACCTGCCGCATGAATTCGTTCAGGATCGGGATCCCCGCCGCTTCGAAGCCCGGCTTGAAATGCGGCGGCGTCCTCATCCAATCCAGTTCGATCCCGTCGAGATCATGATCGAACAGATATTCCTCAACCAGCGCCAGACTGCGGCGGCGCACTTCGGGAACGGCATAATCCAGCCCCTGCCCGCACCAGGGCGTGAACTGATAATCGGTCCGGCGGTATTCCGGATGTTCCCGCCAGAAATTGCTGTGCATCAGAAAATCGGGATCCGAAGCCCAGTGCACATCGTTCATCCGCATCCCGGCGATGATCTTAACGCCCTTTTTCCGGCCGTATTCGATCCGGACTTTGTAGGGATCGGGCACGTTGGTGCACAGCCGTTTACAGTTCAAGGCATTGCGCTTGACCGGCAGCGGAGTATCCAGAACCTCTTTGTTCCGGAAGAAGACCCGGCCGTCCTCCCTTTCCTCAATGCCGATCCACAGGGGCTCGAACGTGCGGCACGGGAACATGGCGCGCATCCCGTTCCCGCAGAATATGATCGCCCGGACCTGACTGTCGGCATAATGGTCGATCTGTTCACGCAGTCCGTCCTCGGTCATTTTTTCCGGCGGATTGGAGGCCATGAAATTTTCAAAATCTTCATTCAGAATGATACCTGACATATTTTCTCTCCTGAGGTAATTGCGGGACACAGCCGGTTACAGCTCGCCCAGTTCACGGAATTTTTCGCAGATGTCGCGGATCGAATCATGCACGCGGATCGGGATCACCTCGCACTGGATCACCTGCAGACGCGGCGCCTGCTTCAGCAGACCGATGATGTGTTTCCAGTCCACGGTCCCGCGGCCCGGATTGAAATGCTGGTCCACGATGCCGTTGTTGTCGTGCAGATGGCAGTTCACCACCTCCGGCAGCATTTTTTCCAGGATCCGGTCGTCGAACTGCGGCGGGATATCCTTCCAGTATTTGAACGGGTTGGAATCCGGGAAATTCCGGCCTTTGTCCATCACGTTCGCGTGCCCGGAATCATAACATAATCCGAGCGCATCCGTGGGAAATTCCTTCTTGATCCCAAGCAGACGTTCCGGGGTATTGATCTGATACCAGATATTTTCGATGCAGATCACGATACCGAGTTTTTCGGCCATGGGCAGCAGTTCGTCCAGGGACCGTTTCATGCAGTCATACATCACTTCCAGATCGTAACCCGGATAATGCGTCTCGTTCC
>JAZUCR010000201.1:0-8059 GCA_045639225.1 Victivallales bacterium | reverse complement strand
GCTTGAGGTCTTATCATGGACTAGAAAAACAATTCTGAAACCTCCAGACTGGAATTTACCCGATCAGCCCGATCTTTTTGGAGATTTTTTCTGCTGATTTTTTACCGGACAGCAGTGATCCGAAATGCTGTTTTTGACAACAGAACATATCAATCAATTGTAGCACGGAACAATCATTTTCAGAAAAAATCATTCCAAAAGATAGAATTCCCCGGCATGAATTTCCGGAATAGAGAAACAAACCAGATCATTTTCACTGCAGAATTTGACTTCCGATTTGTCCGCGACCCGGGTGATTCTCCGGACAGAAACCGACAGAGCCAGTTGCAGTGACACCTCACGCAGAGGGATCAGAGGCAGTTCGTCTTGGGCGTTGACGATACAGAGCAAATGACAAGATTGGTCATTCGAAGCCAGCAGGGTGACTTCCGCCGATTCCGGAAGGTTCTGCGAATGGACGACCAGCTGCGGGAGAAATTCGCGGAACAGCCTATTGCCGAATTCCTGCTGGGTGTACTGGCGCAGCAGAAAAACCGGCGGGGCCAGGAAAATACATTTCCCCGCTCCATACGGATGGACGGTCAATGCAGGACAATCAGTCTTATAGCCCGGCGGATCGGAGTGGATGGACGCATAATGGTCGGGATCGTGATACGGAAAATCGGGGAAGGTAAAAACTGAGCGGACCAAGGTTCCCTCTGCTGCTTTGACCAAGGGGGCTTTTCCGTTGGACAGGATCAGATCATCCCCGATGTAGGTTATAGTATCCGAATATTTTCCGGTAAAATCGACTCCGAAGACATCGGACAGCTGGAAATTGCCGGAAGTCCGTCCTGATTCATCGCGCAGGGAAGTTTCCCCTGTAACAATCAAGATACCGCCGTCTTTTACAAATTGACGCAGACGTCCGCACTCCTCTGCCGAAAGGTAGGCGGCATTGTTGATGATGATTGCGCGGAGACCGGAAAAATCGTTTCCGTTTTTCAGAACTTTGTAAGGAATGTGCATCCGGTTCAATATTTCCGCTGTTCCAAGCGCTTCATCGAGAATCGGGTTCTGCCGGACCTCCATATTGTCACTGTGGCTGGAGAACTCGGCAAGTTTTTGACCATTCATCTTTTTGTCCACGCAGCAGATGATGGAAAACCACAATCCTACTTGAGCGGTCAGGCGAAAACGATATTTTTCCAAACAGTCGCGAAACGGTTTGAGTTGATGGTTCAGTTGATGAAGACAGCGGTAGAAAGATTCCGCCAGCGTCCCGTCCGGATTGATGGCGTCGATGAAGAAATAGGCCCCGCCGTTTGCCAGTGTGGTCAGAGCACTGATGAAAAGTTCCTCCGGACTTTTCGAGGATGTATGGTCCCGTAGGGAAACACAGCGCGATGTCATGAATTCAAAAGGCGGATTTCGGGTGAACGCATCGAACACCTTTGTACCGAACCGCTGTTGGCGTTTGCTGCCGTAGAAATCTCCGGAGGCATAATCCGATGCCTTCGCGATCCCGTCCGACTGTCCCAGATACCAGCCGTGCAACACGGGAGAAAATTGATGCGTCACAGTGATGCCGGGTTTGCATTTTCTTGCCCACGAGGTTAGTTCTTCGGCAAATTCCACCATAGAATTTTCCCGGAACCGCTGGAACGATATCCATTCCTGATCACTCCAGTCGATCCGTTCGGGAAACGGCTTGCCGTATTTTTTCCGACAGGCATCGCAGAAACAGATCGAGGGCCAGAAGGTCATGTCGATGAACAGTCCGTCCACATCATATTGCAGGATTTCCCGGATCTGCCCGCGGTAGAATTCCAGTGCTTCAGGCTGGTTCGGGCAGGTGTAATGGTAACGTCCGTTCCGGCTTTTTCCGAGGTTGTTGATCAGCCGTGCGGCAGGAAAACGCCTCGCGCAGTCATTATTGTAATTTACCGTGTAATAAGCAATGGGAATGATATCGTTTTTTCTTAGCAGAACCACGGTTTCGCCGAAAAGATCACGCCCATTCAGCCCACCGTGCGGATGCCCGATTTTGGTGGGATAATAGCAGTTGCCGTTATGGTCGGCCGCATATACCATGGAACTTTCCACGTCGGCGAGTTTTACCATCCTCACATATTCCCGAGGAGTGAATTTACTCATATATTCCGGTTTCTGATCGGAAATATGGTTGTCGATCAGCAGACGGGAATAGCAGTTGAAAAGCCTGTGTGTCATGAAAATACCTTTCACGATTTGATTTTCGATTGCGAACAGGATATATTATAATTCATCATGGCTGGAGATACAACAGGAGCTATCAATCAATCATAGCACGGAGCAATCATTCATGATCAAAAACTTGAATATTCACACCGGTGCGGTCTGGGAAGGTGATTGCCGCAAGGGATGGATTGAGCCGAACCGGCGGATTTATGACTACGAAATGGTCTTTTTTTCCAGCGGCAGCTGCCGGGTGATCACTGAGAATCAGACGTTTTTCTGCAAGTCGGGGATGGTCATAATCATTCCTCCCTGCCATGAACACTGTTCGATTGCGGATACCACCTGTACCCGTTGGTGTATCCATTTTGACTGGTTCGGGGATTGTCCCGCGCATCAGGATGAACGCCGGATCTGGGTTTTCCAGGATGAATCCACGGAATTCCAGCCGGGAGATTCCGCCCGACTTTACCCCGGTGATGATATTCGTTTCCCCGCCTGTTTCCAACTGAACGGGGGACAAACCGATCAACTTCGGACTTGGTTCCGGCAGTTTTTTGAAATTTCTCCGGACACCCTCGGTTCCCAGCTTAAGCGGTTGGGGCTATTTCTTCAAATTCTGGGGGCGGTGTTGGATTCTTCCGGGCATTCCGAAGCGAAACGGGAAAGGAATTCGACCTTTTTTCATGGCAAACGACTGTTGGATCAGGATTTTACCGACTCGGAGATCCAAATCCGGGATATTGCCGCTGAACTGCGGATCACCCCGAACCATTTGAATAAACTGTTTCGGCAGCATCTGGGAACAACCCCCCGGCTCTATCTTCAGAATCGGCGCCTCCTGTATGCGGAAACCCTGTTAAATGAAACTCGCTGCACTGTCCGGGAAGTTGCATCCCAGAGCGGATTTTCCGACCCCAATTATTTCATCCGTTGTTTCAAGGCCAAGAACGGCGTGACCCCGGAAAAATTCCGCAATCGGTAACGTAGTGCAGGTTTGACACCTGATGTCGTTTACTTCAAATGCTGTTTCAGGAAAACATATATGGCCGCCAGAGTATCTGGCGGCGGGCGATGCCCGGTTGCATGGTTCAAGAAACTCAAATTCTCCGGATGGAATTCGTAACCTTGTGCGCGGAGCATGATTAACCAACTTCAAATCCCCAGTAGATTTTTCAGCAGCTCCTTTCTGTTCAAGTAATGATTTCTATATTACAGCGGAGAGATACAATCATAAAAGCCCTGCCGGTCCATTGCTCAGCGGCAGGGCTTTGGCTTTGCGGCATGGCGGCCGCAGTATTTAACACTTTTACCGGATGACTTTGATCCCGTTGATCCGGGCGTAATTTTCGATCAGTTCCACATTGTCGCCGTAGGTGACGATGTAATGCTGACCCATCACGTTCTTCAGGAAGTCTTCCGAATTGCCGTTTTCGAAGAACACTTCGATGCTCGGCAGCTGCGGGGCCGGGGGCGCCCAGCCGGCTTCTTCCCAGGTCTCCGGCGTTTTGGCTTCGCCGCGCACCGCATGCAGCACCAGATCGCCGTCCACCTGCGCCAGACGCACGATCGTGACCGGACCGGCTTTGACCTTGGAAACGTTCAGCAGTCCTTCGCCGAAGGAACCGAACGCGTTCGGCATTACGGTGATCCCGCCGTCGGTGACGGAGGCCGGGACGTAGTCGGGCACGCCCATCAGCGCGCTCTTTTCGGTGAATTCATAGAATTCCATGTACGCCGGGGAGACGCCGGTCAGATACTTCATGATGAGCTCGGTCACTGCACCGTAGGAATCGTTTTCCGGCACGGACGGGATGTCGAGATTATCATGCAGCAGGGTCAGCGCGCCCGCCGGGGCGAATTTCATCAGTTTCTTGACACCGTCCACATCGCAGAACGAGAACGCATCGTAGCCGCGTTCCTGGATCTTTTTCTGGAAAGCGAGGGAGAGCCGGACGGAATTTTCCACGGTGCCTTCTTTCGGGGCGCGGATGAATTTCCAGTTCTTGCGGATCTGTTCGGCTCCGGCGTTGATCTCCGCTTCGGAAATATTCCCGATCAGTTCCTGG
The DNA here is from genome assembly GCA_045639225.1 of Victivallales bacterium. Classification (GTDB taxonomy): domain Bacteria; phylum Verrucomicrobiota; class Lentisphaeria; order Victivallales; family UBA1829; genus SIG94. The sequence goes on along the minus strand of JAZUCR010000201.1, from coordinate 3,794 downwards.
ATCTCCATCAGGTCGAAATGTTCGATTTCGGCGCCGACTTTGCGTTTGAGCAGATTGCCGTCATACAGAGTGCCGAAGAGGCGCATGTCGCGGTAGCCGCTCATGCCGATCAGCACATGGTGCATTCTGGCGGTGGCGGAGGCGGCGCGGACGAACGCGGCGGCTTCATCGTAGCGCGGCGCGGCGTCTTTCTTGTTCACCAGATACTTGAAGTTGTAACCCATTTCCTGCATGGGAGCGCGGAGCGCAGTGGTTCCCGCCTGGTCGGCCGTGGTGACGAAATGCCCGTTCGCGCGCCAGCCGCTCAACCCCCACAGAAGAATCGGTTTATGCTTGAAGGGCTCGATCACCTTGATGACCGCCCAGGTCGGGATCCATCCTGCGATGCAGACTACGAGGGAATCGAAATCGCCTTTGGCGAGTTCTTCCACGGCGCGCTGCGCCTGGCTGCCTTCCGGATCATCGCTGACCGGCGCGGTTTCGACCAGTTCGATCCCGCGTTTCCTGAGTTCGTCCGCGGCGGTTTTGCAGCGGCCGTCGATGAATTCGCGCGGGGTGTTGACTTCGCCGAATCCTACGAATCCGGCCCGGATTTTCCATTCTTTACGGATCATGATTTACCTCCGAAGGTTGGCATCAGAAGCTGATTGAGCTTCCGATATTGTTCAAACGATTTCTGATAGATGTCGATATTTTCTTTCGAGGACGGTTCCACGCGGGCGGCGACTTTGACCATCTGCGCGGCCGCGGCAGAGCTGTCGGCAAAATCTCCGCAGGCCGCGGCGCCCAGCATGGCGGCGCCCAGCGAGGTGGCTTCCTGACATTCGGTCACGGTCACCGGCAGATTCAGCACGTCGGCTTTGATCTGGAGCCACAGAGCACTGCGCGAGGCGCCGCCCAGAGAACGGATCTCCGAGATTTCCGCACCCATCGCCCGCAGCGCTTCCACGTTGTCCCGCAGCAGATACGCCACCGATTCCATGATGGCGCGCGCCCAGTGTCCGCGTTTGTGCGCCAGCGTGATGCCCCACGCCACGCCTCGCGCGTTCGGGTTGCAGTCCGGCGAAACCGCGCCCGCACAATGCGGAAGCAGGATCAGTCCTTCGCTGCCCGCTTTGACGGCCGCCGCGGCGGCATCGAATTCCTTGTAGCTCATGCCCCCGGCGAATTCATCGCGGAAATGTTTCAGCAGCATGCCCGCGGTCGGCGCCCACGGCAGCAGCACATACGAACCCGGAACGAAACCCAGATAGGTGCTGAGCCGTTTCTGTTCGTCATAGACCAGCGACGGGAAAGCGGCGCAGAGCGCCAGCGTGCAGCCGGTGGTTTCCGAGATCATGCCTTTGCCCGCGCATCCGCTGCCGAGATTGCCGCAGACATGGTCGATCGGCGCGGCCGCCAGCAGCGTGCCCGGCACCACCGGAGAATCGTTGGCAATGCATTCGCCGATGACTTCGCCGGAATCTTTCAGTTCCGGCAGCTGATCTTCGCCCAATCCGAGCGCTTTCAGCATGGCGGCATCGTATTTCCCGGTCCGGATGTCGTAATACAGCGCCGACGGCATCAGGCCGCGGCAGGTCGCGTATTTCCCGGTCAGCTTGTGGACGATGTAATCTTCCACCATCAGGTATTTCGCGGTTTTGGCAAAGACTTCCGGCTCGTGCCGTTTCAGCCACAGGATTTTGGCCGCCGGCCAGCAGGGGAGCATTTCGGTCTGTCCGGACATCCGGAACAGCGCTTCATTGGTGAACTGCTTTTCCAGTTCGGCGGCTTCCTCGTGTGCCCGGTTGTCCAGCCACACGATGGCTTTGCGCACGGGCTTGCCCGCCGTATCGGTGAAGATCAGTGTTTCCGCCTGTCCGGTGACGGCGACGGAACGGATCTCATCGGCCTTGATCCCGGCTTTGCCGATGGCTTCGGAAATAGCCTTTTTCGCCGAGATCCAGTATTGTTCGGTTTCCAGTTCCACGATATCGGGCGCGGGAGTTTCCAGCGTGTATTCCGCCAGCCCGCTGCCCGCCATGACGCCGTCCGGGGAGAAGACCGCCGCCTTCACGCCGGTGGTGCCCATATCCAGTCCGAGGTAATATTTCATTTTTCCTTCCCTTCTGAAAAAAGTTCGATCTGATTCAAGTCCAGTTTCCGGACATATTCGCTCCGGATGGCCTGTCCGCCCGGCGTTTCCAGCGTGATCTCGCTGAACCGGATTTTTTCGATCATCGTTTCCGGATTGCCCTGCAGCAGAATCGGCTGTTTCGAACGGATCCGGAAATTGGAAAAGGTCATATTCCCGATGTATTTCAGCTTGACGCCGTTCTCCGCGTAGATCCGGATCGGACAGCGGTCCGTCTCGATGACGAAATTGTTGAAGACGATATCGCGCAGATCCATGAATCCGGTATCGTTCCACTTTTTGCTGAGATAACGGACCGGATTGTCGATGTTGATGCCGTTGCCGCGTCCTTTGAACGTGATGTTGCTGAAGGTGCAGCGGCGGATCGTATCGTCGCTGGGACAGCCGATCCGGATCCCCTGACACCAGCTGTCCAGCACGCAGTTGGTGATCGTGACATCCTCGCAGACCGCATGGTCGTCGGGGAATTTGCGGATCGCGCGGACGATGATGCAGTCGTCGCCGGTCCGGAAGAAACTGTCGCTGACCGTGACGCGTTTGCAGCTGACGATGTCCAGACCGTCGTTGTTGATCATCTGCTGGCAGCCGGTGACGCGGATGCGGTGAACGTGGACGTCTTCGCAGTTCAGCAGATAGAAGGTCCAGCCGGGCGAATCCGTAAAGGAAACATCCTCGAACTTGACATTCCGGCAGTCGAAGAACTGGACCATGCGGGGACGGGGATGCGGAGGCTTGGCGAAAACCGTTCCCGCGGGGACGTTCGTGTCATAGAACTTCGGCCCCTGTCCGTAGATCTCGCCCTGTCCGGTGACGGCAACATTCTCCGCATGGAGGGCGGCGAGCAGCACTTTGCGGCTGCCTTCCGGCGCTATGTTGACCAGTTCGGGATCACTGATGTCGTCATATCGGTCCGGCGTATCATATCCCTGAATTTTCGACCCTGCGGGAATATGGAGTTCCACATTGCTCTTCAGGTAAATCGTGCCGGAGGGATAGATGCCGGGTTCCAGAACGACCCTGCCGCCGCCGGCCGCGTATGCCGCGTCGACCGCCGCCTGAATGGCCGTTCCGTTTTTTGCTGTCGGGATAAAGTCGCCCATGGTCGTTCTCCGAGTTCAGTCGAACAGCTTGTTGATTTCGCTTACGGTGATGTCCGCGAGCTTGAAGCCGCCCTCGGACCCGACCTGACCGTTGATGATCAGACCGCCGTAGCCGCCGAATTTTTCGGCGTCCGGACTGGGCAGGTATCCGGCAGGATGATCTGCGCCCGCGGCCAGCTGCACCAGAAAAGTCTGCGCCGCATGGCTGCGCGCCTTGATATTCTGGCCGTAATACAGATACAGTTCGAATGGATTGGAGGCCACGGCGATATCGCCGAGCCGGACCACATTCATATCGAACCCGACCGTCGGTTCCTGATCCTGGATCTGATAACGGCTGATGACCGCTTCGGCGTTTTTGATCTGCACGAAATGATGCAGTTTGCTGTCGTAGGGACCGGGGCCGTTGATCTTTTCCTTGGCATGGGTTTCCGCGCAGAATGCTTCGAATGCCTCTTTTTTCGGCATGATCGCGGTCAGCCGTTCCAGCTCAGCCTGCGCATTCTTGCAATCCACATAGGACGCACGGCGGCGCGGCAGTGTCACGTGCATGGACGTGT